>CAZBSL010000047.1:12945-15492 GCA_964494265.1 uncultured Bacteroidales bacterium | reverse complement strand
TTTTAAATTTTTGATATAGTTTTTTAGCTCTAACTGCATTTGATTAATAGAATTTCCTAATTGCACTATTTCTTTACTTGCATTGCAGACCTGAATGCCGGTATTAAAATTTCCTGACCCGATGGTTTGGGTGATTTTAGCTAATTTTGTTAAAGGCTTTGTTAGACGATGCGAAATCAATATTATCAAAAAAAGTAATAATGTAATTCCTATACATCCTAATATTAATAGTTTACGGTTTAGACTATGCAAATCGCAGAACAATTCATCGCTCGGAACAACCATTGCCATTGACCAACCGTTTGATTCAAGAGGAGCATAAAAAATCCATCCTTCTTTGCCCGTAACAATCGAAGTATATGAAACAAAATTGCTGCCTCCCTTTATCATATCTCGCCCAATTTCACGAAGTTCGGGCAGATTTCTTTCTTCAGCAATGCTGAAAATAGTTTGGTTAAAAACTAAATTTTCATCGGGATGAGTTATTAATGTTCCATTTCCAGAGAGCAAAAAAGAATATCCATTATCAAATAATTTTATTTTTGACATTAGTTTCTCAAGCCATTTCAATGAGATATCAACTGTGATGATTCCTGTAAATTCTTCAATACCTTCACTTTTTTTTAAAAAAGGTACAGAGTAAGTACACATTAGAATATTCCCTCCTCCTTCATCATAAAAAGGTTCCGACCAAATTGCTTTTTCAAGTTCTTTTGGAATTTGATACCAATCCCAGTAAAAATATTGATAAGAATCATTCCCAATGTTTTCATATATTAGCGAATCGCCTGATCGATAATAGTAAGGTGCAAAATAAAGTGAATCATTATAAAAGCCATAAGGTTTGAAGGCAATACAACTACCAAATATTTCTGGATTTGTTTCAAGTGAAAGTCTGAGAAGTTTTTTAAGTTCATTAGCTGAATATTGAAAATTTTGGAGAAGAGAGCTTTGATTTTTTGGAATTTTTTGAACAGATTTAATTACACTCTCAATTTTATTGGCAGTTGAAATTGTTAAGTTTTCGGCATTATTTTCAACATTTTTTAATATTATTCCTTTAGAAATATTACGATTAACAATAAAAAAAAGAGCGAATATCAATATAGTAATAGTTAATATTGAAAGACTATACCTGAAAGCAATTCCTCTATTCTTCATGCTGAAAAATTTCATGTTTCCTATGTTTTTTAGTCTTTTAATATTTCGTTTTATTAAATTTGTTAAAATCGGGAATTGAGTTAATCTTTCCGGTTTCCAATAAAACTTTTGCTGTTTTTAAGTACAATTCATTAGATAATTTTCCATTTAATTCATGGTTTTTATATTCAAAAACATCCTTCATTCTTTCAAACATCCATCTTTGGTGGACTGCATTTGCAGGAATATTTGCGTTTTTCCTATATGTCATTACCAAATCTATTGTTTCGTCTTCATGATCAAAGGCATAATTCCAACCTTCTAAAGTTGCTTTAACAAAATTCTGACAAACTTGTTTATTGTTTTCATAGAATTCTTCTGTGCAAAAGATTCCGTCTTCAGGGAAATTAAGATCATGATCGTTCAAGAAGAACACATTCAACTCATCAGGGTTAATTCCATAATTGAGAATTGTATGGTATTCATTATACCACATAACACACATAATATCAATAACATCATAGTAAAAAGCATTTACACTACTTGTAATTGGAATAATTGTTGCATCAATATTATATTTTTTCAGGAAAGCTATTGGTAATGCTTGAATATCAGACCTCCAAATCCCAATTTTTTTACCATTGAAGTCTTCAGGTTTTGAAATCCCTTTTTCTTTTTTAGCGATAAAAATCAAAGCCGATTTTTTCGAAAGTTGACATATATCTACTAGTTTTACATCATTGGCATAAGCTTGTATTGCTCCTGATAAAAACATTGAAGCAATATCACAATTTTCATTTGCAAGATCATTTGAGGCCGTACATTCGGGGCTCCCGGTTTTTATTTCAACTTCAAGCCCATATTTCTTATAAAACCCCTTTTCTTTTGCCATATAATACCCCGAAAATTGGGCTTGTGGTAACCAATGAGGCAAATATCTGATCTTTGTTAACTGCTGAGAGGAGACCGTAATGGAACTGAAAATAATGAAAACAAGAAGGAAAATACTTTGCTTAAACATATTTGCAATAATTTTTTCAAATATACCAAGTAAAATTAAATCTGACAAAAGAAAAATTTTCAAATTATCAATTTACGGATGTTAAGAAAGAATCCTTAAAAAAAAGGAAATCGGTTTAGGAAATATTATTAGCTCTATTGCAGCTTATGAGCAATAAAATAATATTCTTTATTTGTGTTATAGTAATATTTAAATTCCTTCAATGTTAAAGGATTAGAATTTTTAATAAAAGATTTTAATAAAGAAATATGCAGTCCGATTTCTTTAGTAATATAATTGAATAAATCATCCGGTTTTGTTCCATAAAATTCACTTGCACCTAAACCACATTCAAAAATTATTATTGGTTTGTTCTTTGTTAGCAAAGCTTTTCCACCTTTTAGAAC
>CAZBSL010000047.1:8153-12845 GCA_964494265.1 uncultured Bacteroidales bacterium | reverse complement strand
CAAAAATTATTATTGGTTTGTTCTTTGTTAGCAAAGCTTTTCCACCTTTTAGAACTCCAAACTCTCCACCTTCGACATCAATTTTTATAAAATCAATCTGGATATCTGAAGGAATAATTTCATCTAATTTTCTCAATTCAACTTTAATTTCTTCGATTTCAGGCTTATCAATATCGTACTTTCTTTTTTTTAACCGCTATATGCTGGAGCATTTTTTACATAATGAAAAGATGAAAATCTGTTTTTGTCGGGTAACGCACAAGAAAAAACTTTAGCTTTATCACCGTATTTTTCAATTAGTGAATTAAATAACAAAGGTATAGGTTCAAATGCGAAGTGTTTTCCGTTTGGCGACAATTGAAGAATAATATCAAGTATTTCTCCTTTATGGCAACCGATATCAATGCAATTAGAATTTGTTTTTATTACTTTCTTCATTATTAGTTTTGTTAACCTATCATATTTGAGATTTTTTGTTAAATCTAATTGAAGAAAATTTAATAATGATCTTATGCTATTTTTAAAATTCATTTTATTGTAAAATTATTTTTCTAAATATGTTGTTTGTTATCTGAATACTAATAAGAAAAAATGTACTTATTTTTTTTCCAAATTTATAAAAAACCCCTGAATCAACAAGTATAATTTGATAATTCCTAAGTTTTGTGATTAATCTTCTTTCGTATAAAAAATTATTGACCTTCTAAAATTAAATCCTTTATTTCATTAAACAGCAATTATCGAATCAATGAAATCCATAAAGTAGATTGTTATTCCGGATATTTAATATTTCCTGCTTTGTCTAAATGGAATTTATTACCTGCAATTATAATTTTATAATCTTTATAGAAAACCGGCAAATAAGTGTTATTTACTCCCATATCAAAAAACACAACTTTATCGTCAATAATTTTTCCCCAATGGATTGGAATCCAATTTGCTGAATCAAAAACACATAAATAAGCAAAGTTAGTGTTGTCAGGAATATTTGTTAAATTAATTTCAACATCTTTGGTTTTATTATAATATCCGGTTACATCAGAATAATTCAGCTTGTTCAGATTCTCAGGAATATTAGCGGAATCAAGTTCAATGTTTGCAGGGCAGAAAAGCTGTGTTTTGTAAGTTGTGCGAAGTACTTTTGGAGGAAATTCAGGGATCTGAAACTCTTCAGAAACAGATTTAGAGAAACAAATAGGTATTGACTCATTATCAGAAACATAAACCACGTTCCAATAAAAATCATTATGAATAGACGATGGATAGGGAATATAGTCGGTTGTTGCAGGAATTCCTACCGACCGAAGAGCCATAATGTTAATTGCTGCAATATCTTCTATGCGGCCGGAGCTGTCTTCGAGCATTTCTTCTAAAGTTTGATCCGTTTGCCAATAATCGTATTTCTGATTATATTTGAACCACGATTTCAAATAATTGTTAATTAAACGATTTGCCTCTAATACGTCATTATTGTTTTTCATTGAATCTTCAAGCCATGAAAGTTCGTTTAGAAAGAAAGGCCTCCAATTATAAAGAAGTTCATTCTTAATACGGTAGGGGAGGACGTACTCACAAAACATATCAAAACTGATTTGCCTTGCCCATGGAAATTTTTCTCTTGTTAGAAAAGCATAATCTATGTTATTAATTAACAATTCTGAAGTAATAGTATCATAATCTTTTTTAAACCATTTGCACTTAAAATTTAAATTTCCTTTTGCATTAATTGTCGAATCCCATGCTACAAGCATATTTGTATAATCAGGATATTTTCTTGAATCAAATTTAATAATACTATCAAGCGAATCAACAGGAACAACTGATTCAAAAACCTGTCCCTCCATATTTTCAATTAGGAAATAAGTGGCTTTAAGTTTTAGGCTATCTTTTGGTTGACTATATTTTATAATAACTTCAAGAAGTTGTGGTTTATTCCATTGAGCTGAATCAAGAACAACCATTATTCTTTCATTGAAAACTAAATTGTTTTTTTTATTACATGAGAACAGTATCAAAACTACAATAAAAACAAAAAGAGTATTTTTCATCATCGACAGAGAAATTAGTTAAAACTAAAATTAAGTCTGACTGCTAAGATAATATTAATTTCCCATAAAAAGGGTAAAACAACAATTTCCTTTATTTTGTGTATTGGTCAATAACTTTGTTAATTGCAGCCTGACAAACAGGACAAAAAGAATTTTTATTTCGTGTAAACATAATGCAATCTGTATATGGACGATACAAGCCGAATTGTTGATAAGCTGCTCCTTCAAATGCACCCGTTTTTCCGGTGTATTTCATTTTGGCAATCATTTCAGTTTCATTTTCTTTTTGATTATCGAAAAATTCTTCCATCATTTCTTCCTGTACATTTTGCTTTCTAAGTTTTTGCCTTTCTTTTTGAGTTTCAATTGCTTGTTCATCAAATATTACTTTATCCCAGGGAGTTGGAACCGGAGTTTCTTTTTCAACAAGTTTTTTCCATTTCAAATTTTCATTATCAAACAAGGCCGTAACGTTTGGTTCCCATGGTTCAACACTAACATCCGGCATTTCATAAGAAACCGAGGATGAGTAATATTCATCAGCTAATCCGGCAAGATGATGCCCCAATTCATGAATAAAAATATAATCCGAGTATTTATTATCAGCTGAAACTGTAGCATATAAACGAAAAATACCTCCGCCACCATAAGTTTGTTCGTTAATCAAAATATACATAAAGTCATAAGGTACAGCCGAGGCGACATTACGAATTGTGCTATTGTCGTAAGCCAATGCATATCGTTGTGAATCAAAACTACTATAGGAGATGGAAAGGGGAGAGCGTTTAAAAATTCCATGATGAGGACGGTTAACTCCAGATTCTTCAGCTGGAGTTTCAACCGCACGTATATTAAAGTCCGACCTACGACTTTTAAATGGTTCTTCATTGAAAAGTTTTTCTGTAAGCCTTTCAATATCTTTATGAAATTTATCCATTTCATCACTTGTATAACCATCGCCAAGAATAACAATATCAAGTTTTTCAGAAGCCGGGCCATTTTCCATATATGTCCATGTTTTATATTTCGAGATAATATCCGAAGGGTTAACGGCTCGTTTTAATGGATCAATTTCAGTTGACCATATTTCAACAAATTCATTTTTAAAGTTTCTCTTTTTCATAACAAGCTTAACCGGTTTCAATGGCCAGGGAAATCTGATTGATTCATGAAAAGTACCCCAACGTTCACTTGCTTCCGGAATGGTTTGCCACTCACCAAAAATACTTGCAAATCCCCTGCTAAATAATATCATACCGGTTTCATAATCATAAATTTCATAAAAATACGGCCCGAGATTTAGTTTATCAAGCAGCATATTTTTACTGCCACTCCATTGACCATCTGACAAAACTTTATCAACTGCAAACCGCTCTTCTGTTGAATTTCCAGTATGAAAATAATCCAAACGCATAGTTTTGTTCTTAAAGTATTGCTTGAAGTTGATAGTGTTTACTTGTTGTGAATATGTAATTAACATGCTTAAAAAGAATATCAGAAAGAGAGTATTTTTTTTCATATTTCTTGAACTTTGGTTTTTTATAAATAAATTTATTTTTTTGACAAATATACAAAGACTGATTGATAATAATATTGGTTTTTCGTGAAAGGATTAAAACGGGAGTAAATAATTTTAAGTAAGCTTAGGTTATTATATGACATTTTCTTGATTATTTTTTCAAACCAATATGTACAATTTTTAGAACAAATTTCCCAATATTGGAATATGTGTAAAAATTAGACAAGTAATAAAATACAGTTTCAGAGCCTGTTTGGATATAATTTGAGCGATGGAATAGAAATTGCACAATAAAATTTGAATAATATTAAAGAATTACTATTATGAAAACTCTTAGAAATATATTACTTTACTTAGTTTTAATATTTATTATTAGTGCATGTCAAAAAGATTATTTTGAACAAAGCAGCGATCCTGAAATCAATTCCAACATAAATAGCATGGATGAACTCCTGATTAGTGACAATTTTGATTGGAAGACAACAAAAACTCTCAATGTTCAAATAATCTTACCATTTGGATCACCAATTGAGCAAGTTAAAATAATTTCCGCTGATGGATTAAAAACTTATTTTTCAGGATATTCCGAAGATGGTTCATTTAATTTGAAAACTAAAATTACTATACCTTCTTATGAGGAGATTTTACAGATAGAATATGGTAATGGTTTAAAGTTTGAAACAGCGGTAGCACAAATAAACGGCAATAATTTGTATTATGATTTCAATAATATGACAAAAAGCACTACTGATGGATGTGGGCCTTGTGATGGTCAAATAACTTCATTAACACTAAGATATGATGGTACAATTGCAGGTGCAACGATTAAAGTAACCAAATCAAATGCCGGACAAAATGTATATTTTGAAGGTATTGTTCAGCCCGGTGGTGAATTTACTTTTGTAGGAACAGGCAATGGTAATAAAATGGGAGCAAAAATTAACATTTACATTAATGATATATTTAATGTAGAGGTACATACAAGTTGTTCAGAGCCAATATTAGCAGAAATGACATTTGGTGACTTTTATATTGTGGCAGGCGAAAGTAAAAATGGCGGACCCCTTTGCAGTACTTCAGGAGGAGGAAATTGTGGGCCATGTGATGGGCAAATGACATCGCTGA
>CAZBSL010000047.1:0-8053 GCA_964494265.1 uncultured Bacteroidales bacterium | reverse complement strand
AGTACTTCAGGAGGAGGAAATTGTGGGCCATGTGATGGGCAAATGACATCGCTGACTTTAAGATATGATGGTACTGAAATTAATTCAACCGTTAAAGTTTATAAAGATAAAGTGCAGCCTAATAAACTTATACATACTGAAAACAATGTTAGTAATGGAGATATTTTTTCTTTTATTGGAACTGGACCAGATAATAAACTTGGCGCCAAAATCAGAATTACAATAAATGATGATAATAATAATTATACGGAAATTCATACAAGTTGTTCTCAACCAATTGAAGTTGGGATGACTTTTGGTGATTTTTATATTGTTGCCGGTGAAAGCAAAGACGGAGGCCCCTTGTGTGATAATACAGGAGGTGGTGGAAGTACCGATGAAATAAGCGGTAGCCTTGCTTTTGAAGATCTTTGGCCATCAAAAGGAGACTATGATTTTAATGATCTTGTTATTGATTATACTTTTTCAATTTCTAAAAACGTTCAAGAGGAAATTGAAAATATTACAGCTACCTTTGTTACAAAAGCTTTTGGAGCCGGATATTTGAATGGTTTTGGTTTTAGCTTCCCTAATGTCCCTCCCAACGCTATTATTGATGTGAACGGATATGATATTGGTGCCGGAAGTATTTTTAATCTTGCCTCAAACGGCCTTGAAAGTGGGCAATCGAAAGCAACAATCATAGTTTTTGATAATGCCTACAGAATAATGCAACATCCCGGAATAGGAATAGGAGTTAATACCGAGCATATTGCACCATTTATAACACCCGATACTATCGTTATGCAAATTGCATTTATGGAAAACGGGGTACCTGCACCTGGAGGCCCAATTACTTATAGCGAACTTGATATTGGTAATTTCAATCCATTTATTGTTGCGAATCAGAATCGTGGAATCGAGGTTCATTTACCTGATTACCCGCCAACAGATCTCGTAGATGAAGGTTATTTCGGGACTATAAATGATGATACAAAACCCGCAGAAGGAAGATATTATAAAACAGTAAATAATTTACCATGGGCTATCCATATCCCTGAAAGCTTTGAGCATCCAATAGAATTACAAGATATTATCGGTGCACACTTAAAGTTTGCCGAATGGGCAGAAAGTGATGGGGTATTATATCCTGATTGGTATCAAAATGAACCAGGATACAGAAATGAAGTATCGATTTATTAATTAAAAAGTGATGTGTATTTAATAAAAGCTCGGTGAATTTGCCGGGCTTTTTTTTATTCATTTTGAAAAAGGCTAAATATAGTGGGGGTAGAAAAAACCTCAAGAATAATTTCTCCATTCTCATAAGCCGGTGTTTTTGTAATACTTCCATTTGAAGAATTACCATCAATTAAATATGCAGTTTTTATTTTATCTTGAGTTTTAATTCTAATTTCAGATTTGCATTTGTCTTTTGAATCAACAGGTTTCCACGCAACAATGTGAGTTGGATTTCCATTTTTATCGCCAAATAAATAAATGTAAGCCGTTTTATCTTCTTTTATTGCAGTCAAAAAATATTTATCTCCAATTAATTTCATTAAGGATTCATAAGCGAAAAAGGATTTTTTAATTTTAAAGCCGGTTTTTGCTGAACTTGTTAAACCGGAACGACTATGAAGCCTCGATTCAAGGTTTTCGTTTGCAAAGAAATACCAAATTGCTTTATCAATCCCGAGCCTGGAAAATATTAATAATGACCTTATGGCGTAAATTGCTTGAGCATGTTCACTTACACATGCAGGGTGTGTGCAATCTTCACCTGCACCATCACTATCCCAACCCCATTCGCTCAAGATTATTTGTTTTCCCGGCATGTTTTTATCCCTGAATCTGATGTCGTTTAAAATCCCTCTTAACCCTGAGCGAATATTCTCGGGATTGACTGAAATTCTTTCACCGTTTTCGTTAATTACATGACTGTAATAATGTGAATTAATTCCCGAAAGATATTTAGCGGCTTCAGGAGTTAATCTTGCACCAATATAATTTCCTCCACCTGCGCATTCTTCATCCGGAAAGGCCGCCTGAAGTGCACATGGAAAAATTTCAATTGCCGGATCTGAATTTTTTATTCCCTTTGCCATCCCAAGCAAAATGCTTTTATACCATCCGGCAGGATAAGCCCAGGGTTCATTTCCAATTTCAATTATTCTAATCATTGAATTACCATAGGTCGGGCCAAAATGCTTTGCAAAAGCTTTGCCGTAATTATTAGCTGATTTATATGGATTGGTCCATTTTCCAGAAGGAAAAATGTTATTATTAAATGTAATGCACGCATCAAGCGATAATCCGGCATCTATCCAAGCTTTATATTCCTTGTCCCAATTCAACCATAAAAAAGATTTGGTTCCTGCCCCGTTTGCCATTTTTTCAAAATCAGGAATAGCATCAGGATTTGGAACATCCCAATCAAAATTATGATAATTTCGTGCAAGACCGGCAATCCTGTTATAAAGATTTGGGCCTTGTCCGGTTTTCAAGGAATCTGAGTAAATATTATAGCCCCAACCCCAAAATCCATTTATTCCAAAAATTTCTGATATTGAATGCTTTGATGGCTTAGAAGGCGGCATTTGTCCATAGGGGCCATTTTCATCCCAAGCTTTAAGTTCCCATGTCCAAGCCTTTGCATAATCGTTTTCAGATAAAATATGAAGAATTTTAATATAACGTGCCATTATCGGAGGATCGATAATATTACTTGTCATTGTTGATGTATGAGGGTTTAGATCAGTAACTTTGAGCCAGTTTTCTTTATCACTACTTAAAAAAAGTTCGATAGTTTTTGATGCTTCGGAGTAGTGTTTGCATTCTATCCATCCAATACTTCTTTGATGCTCCAAGTCAAATATTACAAATTCCTCAATTGACTTCGTGCGAACTGCAATTTCAAAAATGGTAAATTCCCTTTTTGAACTCAGAAGTATTGCTTTCACCGGAAGATCAGGAGTTTTGTAATCAGGCATTGAATAATTTTCTGATTTTGAAAATATTCCACATTGGATTGTTTCGCCATTTGGTAAAATATATTGAATAAATATCTTGTCGCGAGTACTGCATTTCGCAATAAAGGATTTAATCACAATTGCTTCATTAAATGAAATTTTTAAAAAAGCTTCTTCATTTATGGCCTCAATTATTGAACTTGAATTAATATCAGCATCTATCACATTTTCAATGTTTTTTGATAAAGATGTTGAGATTGAGTATTTTTTATTTTGCCGTAAGAAATTAAGCCCCTCTCTTTTATGAAAATTAGTTGGTAATGCTGCTTCCGACGACCAAAAGGTTTCAATTCGTCCATCAATTAAATTGTAAGCATTATCTCCAGATGATGTTTCAATGGTACAATTATTAGTAAATGAAGGAATTACGCCTGCATTTGGATCCCATTGTGCAAAAAGTAAAAAATTGATAAAATATAAAAATAAAAAAAATATTTGATTCTTGTATTTCGAGAAATTAATCAAAATTTCAAAAATTATTTGTAACGAACAAAAAAAAGTATTACAGATTTACAATGTCTTACAAATTCTCAAACTCATTTAATAATCGAAGAATATTTAGAAATATATCCCCGTATTTTTCAGGTAATCGCTTTTCATGAAACAATTTTCTTTGTGAATAGAAAAATTCATAAAGATTTTTTTCATCTGCTATTAAATCCTTTGGCCCTCTTTCGTATTCTATAATAAATTCATTTAATGACTTATATGAATTATCCCATGCTGTTTCGTTTATATGTTTTTTACCTTTTTGATAATTGTAATTGTCCAATAATTTAGAAATTTTATCCTTTCGATTTTTATCAAATCTCTCTAACCTTCTAATTTGTAAATTCAAAAAACCGTATAATTTTTTTTCTTCATTTAGGCCACTTGAATAGGGCAAACGATTATTTTTATCAGCAAATTCACAAAGTCTTCCATAATTATCTTCCCATGATCGCAAGATTATTTGTTTATTGTCCAATGACATTTTATGAAAATTCTTATATTTCTTTTTACAAGAACCAATATATTTGCTTTCAAAAAACACAAATCTTCTTTTCCTTGCAGATTTTAAATTATCCAACAGATTTCTTGATGATATATTATCACGATAAATATTGACATATTCAGCGATTTCGTCAACATGTTTTGGAATATCATATTTCAATAAATATTCTTCGGCAATGTCGTGCATTGTACCACCTTTAATATTTTCCAACCTGCCTTCCCATGATTTTAAACCATAAGTACTCGTCCTCCCAAAACATATAATTTTGCTTTCCTTAATACTATTACTCCTCACAGATTCGAGATTTTTTAAAATTCCCGGTCTTGTTTTGTTTAGTCTTTCGAATATTTCAACGTTTGTAAGCGGTTTATTTGCTTCTTCCAAAACTTCAAGGATATATTCTATAATGAGTTTATTGCTAGTTCGTTTAAAAACAATATTGTCTTCATTATCAGGTATTACTCCTATCTCATTATAAAGAATGTATTTAGAAATTTTTATAATTGAATCCAGATGATCAACGGATTCTGTTTTTTTAAAGTTAAGTAAATATGATTGCAAATTAAATTTATACTCCTTAGTAATTCGTTCAGAAAGTCTTGAACTAACATCATCAATCATTTTTTCGAAGTCAAATTCAGAGCATATTGATTTTGAGATTAAATATGTTGTTTTCCAATTAAATAAATCCTTTTTTGTAATTTTGAAAATAATACACAGATCATTACCGACTAATGTGAAATTTTTGGATAAAATTTTTGCAAGAAAACGATTAATAAATAAAATGTTAAAGTTGACAGATTCAGTTTTTGATATTTCTTCCGATAATTTTTTATCAAAATTAATAAATTCATCTTCTAAATTAATGTTATACAGATTTATTATGTCAATATCTAATTCTGAAAATAAATTAAAAACCTTACCCAACTTTTTAATTAATTGGATTCGGATTTGTCTTGCTCTTTCCTTTGTTAAACCTATTTTATCGCTTGTATTTTTTATAGTATCAGGAATCTTATTCTCAAAAAAACCAACAGAATAATTAAAAACTATCCTCTCATTTGTATCAAAAATATAATTATTATCGATAAGATAATGCATTGTTTTAAAGATCGGAATTCCATTATTGAAATCATAATTATTGCAAATCGCCTCAATTGTTTCTGCTGAAACTGAAAACTCTTTAGTCAAAAATGATGATAATAATTCTCTTTTTAAATCAGCTTCTTCACTAATTTTGGAAACTTTTTCAACCAATTGTTTAATATCACTAACAAAATTTGTCATTTCTATTTTTGCCGTGATTCCAACATTTTTTAACTTTTTAAAATCAAAGTGAGGAGCTTTGAAAAGATATTCATTTAATCCGTAAATATTTATTGAATTATTAATGCACGATGAAAGTGCATTGGAACTTCTTATCGATAATTTTTTGAATTTTGAAGTTATTAGATTATTTAAAATATTTTCTTGTTTGCCTGAAAGAGACTCAATAGTATTAATAATTGGATTTTTAGAAATTATTTCTCTTTTTTGATTTTCTAAATGTTGACAAAAATAATTATGTTTTTTACAAATATCGAGTAATTCTTGGTTCGATATGTCGCCGGAATTCCGTAGTTTTTTAAAATTACGATCTTCCAAGAAATGTTTAAGAATTCTCTCTAAATCATATATATTGTTGAGTTTACAGATATTGTACGTTTCAATACTTATTTCATTAACATCTAACAATTCATCAATACTAATATTTTCAATACTATTGTTCATCGATTTTATTAAAAAATTATATTCATAATTCCATTATCAACACAAAAGTATGAAATCTTTTTTGATAATTGTAAGTTATTTTAAATTATTTTTTTAAAAAATTTCTTTTCAATCCATCCACAAATAGCTGCAGGCAGGGTATGAGCCAAATAAAGCAAACAAAATGCAATTACCACATCTAACAAAGCATGTTCAGCAATAGTAAGCTCAGATAATTAATAATAATCATCGTTCAATGATTTTATTAAATATTTCCTAATATCCAATATTATTAGCAAGCAAAAAAATTCCATTTTGAGGTGGAAACTCAATTTATTTTTTCAAATTTTTAAATAAATATCCTAATTTTCCTATTTTGTAAATATTAATTAATAAATTTGTGCGTTAAAAATATTTTAAAATATAACATTTTGATTTTTTTTTAGTAAACAGATTATAATTATTAAAATCATATTAAATAATATAAATAAATGAAAAAGATAGTTTTAGCATTAAGTTTTGTAACTTTGGTTTTTATGTTTTCAAACGCTCAGGAAAAAATTGGTAACAATCCAAATGCACCTGTTATTGATTTTGATAAATTAGTTCATGATTACGGCACTATTTATCAAAACGGCAATGGAGTTTGTAAATTTAAATTTACGAATACCGGAAAAGAGCCTTTAATCCTTTCAAAACCGAAATCATCTTGCGGTTGTACTGTGCCTACCTGGCCTAAACATCCAATTTTACCGGGTCAAACAGAGGAAATAAAAGTTACTTATGCAACAAAACGGATAGGGCCTATAAATAAAAATGTTACAATTTATTCAAATGCAAAAAACAAGCAGGTCATACTTAGGATTAAAGGAAAAGTAATAGCGAAACCTTTAAATACATTACCTGAAAAATCAGTTGATAATACAGCATCGCCGGTGAATAATAATAGATAACACAAATTGCGTAAAAGATTTAATCTCTAATATTTAAAATATAGAGATTCTTTAATTTTATAAATATTTAATAATAAAAAAATGCCGAAAATTTCAAAAAAGGGGATAATGATGCCAGAATCCCCAATCAGAAAATTAGTTCCCTATGCCGAAGTAGCTAAAGGAAAAGGAAGAAAAGTATATCATCTAAACATTGGACAGCCTGATATTCATACTCCTGAAATTGCTTTGAATGCAATAAGAAATTTTAGTGATAAGGTCGTAGAATACAGTCATTCAGCGGGGAATCTTTCGTATCGAAAAAAATTGGCTAAATATTATAAAAAACATAATATTGAAATTACTGCCGATGAAATAATTATTGGTGCAGGAGCTTCGGAAGCAATATTATTTGCAATGCAAAGCTGCATCGATCCCGGTGATGAGATCATTATTCCCGAACCTTTCTATGCAAACTACAATGGATTTGCAATCAATGCCGGAGTTGTTGTTAAACCTATTTTTTCGTCGATAGAAACAGGTTTCGCCTTGCCGCCGATCGCTGATTTTGAAAAGTCGATTACCGAAAAAACAAAGGCAATTTTAATCTGCAATCCAAATAACCCGACAGGATATTTATACTCCAAGGAAGAAATGGAAACCTTGAGTAAAATTGTTAAAAAGCATGATCTTTATTTGATAGCCGATGAAGTTTATCGCGAATTTTGTTACGACGGAAATAAGCATTATTCGGCAATGAATCTCGAAGGCCTTGAAGAAAACGTAATTCTAATTGACTCTGTTTCTAAGCGATACAGCGCTTGTGGAGTTCGCATCGGATGTTTGATTTCAAAAAATAAGGAAGTTATGAAAACTGCTTTAAAATTTGCTCAGGCTCGCTTAAGCCCTCCAAGTTTCGGACAAATAGCAGCAGAAGCAGCTATCGACACTCCTGATTCGTATTTCGATGAGGTTATTGTAGAGTATCTTGCTCGTCGTGAAATTGTGGTTGAAGAAATTAATAAAATGCCAGGTGCTTTTTGTCCAAACCCAAAAGGAGCTTTTTATGTAGTTGCAAAGCTACCGATAGAAGATTCCGATAAGTTTTGCCAATGGTTGCTCGAAGATTTTGAATATGAAAACCAAACTGTAATGCTTGCTCCTGCTTCCGGATTTTACTCAACCCCAGGACGGGGTAAAGATGAAGTAAGGATTTCTTATGTTTTGAAGGTTGATGATCTTAAAAGTGCGATGAAATGCCTAAGTGAAGCTCTAAAAGTTTATCCGGGTAAAACATTGGCATAGAAATTACCTGTCAATCTAAGATTCTACTTTATCTTTCTCACTTATTGAAATATTAATTGGAT
>CAZBSL010000046.1:0-16015 GCA_964494265.1 uncultured Bacteroidales bacterium | reverse complement strand
TCTCTCCATCACTTCTACACTCCACTTTTTCATAAAATATGTTAATTTTTTAAAATTATGCATATTAATTTTGTAATCTTGTAGGAATTTTATTTCAAATTTATTGAAAGCATATAGAGTATGTATATAGCAATTTTCGGAAAAACTTTCACGGATGAGTCATTGAAATATATCAATCAATTAATAGCAAAATTGAATTCCATAGATTGTAAGCTAATGGTTTATGAACCTTTTTATAAACTCTTGGAAAACAAAGTTAAATTTAATGGAAAACTTATTCTTTTCAATCGTTATGAAGAAATTAAAGACAGAGCTGATTTTCTTGTTTCGATTGGTGGAGATGGAACTTTATTACATACAGTTACTTTAGTTAGAGATTCGGGGATTCCAATTATAGGGATAAACATCGGTAAACTTGGTTTTTTGTCAAGTATTGCAAAAGACGAAATTTTACCGGCCATCGACAGCATCATAAATAATGAATATTTTTTAGATAAAAGGACTTTGATTCAACTTGAGACTAAAGAGAATTTATTTGGCAAAATAAATTATTGTCTTAACGAATTTTCCATCAAAGGAAACGATTCAAGCTCACTAAGTATTATTGATGTTTTTGTTGATGAGACTTTATTAAATTCGTATTGGGCTGATGGCCTTATAATTGCGACACCAACCGGTTCCACAGCATACTCTTTAAGCTGTGGAGGGCCAATAGTAACACCCGGTTCTAAGAATTTCCTGATTACTCCTATTGCAACGCACAATTTAACTGTCAGGCCTATCGTTATACCTGACAGTTGTAAAATAAGGATTAAGCTTAGAGGACGAAACGAGAAGTTTGTTGTATGTCTTGATTCGAGACCGGTAATTGTTGATTCGTCAACTGAATTATTAATTAAAAAAGAGAAATTTGGAATTAATTTATTGAAAATGAAAAACCAACATTTTTTCCATACTATCCAAAATAAATTATTGTGGGGAGCAGATATAAGAAACTGATAAGTAAGGCAAAATAAGCGAAAACAAAATATTTATGATTTTTTAAATTAGGAAATTAATTTTTACTATAAAATTCCAATATAAACCTCAAATTGTTAAATCCCTGTATATAAATTTAATGAATAAAATTGTTTTAATATTATTTCTTTCATTTTTCTCAATAAGCAATTCGTTTTCACAAACAATTGAATTTGGTGTTTTTGGTGGAGGTTCTTATTATCTCGGAGATTTAAATCCCGGAAAGCATTTTTTATTGACAAAACCTGCTTACGGAATCATTGTAAGATATGTTATTAACGATCGTTTAGCATTAAGAATTAATGCTTTACATGGTAAGGTAGAAGGAGATGATGAAATTTCAAAATTCTTAGAATCACGAAAATTGAAATTTGAATCCGGAGTAACTGATATTGGTGCTCAATTTGAATTCAATTTTTTAAATTACTTCACAGGAAGTAAAAATAATTTTGTAACTCCTTATTTCTTTGCCGGTATCTCGATTTTATTATTTAACCCGAAAGCTGATGGAGTTAAGCTTCAACCACTTGGAACTGAAGGACAAGAAAAGTCGTTCGAAGGTAGAAAGCCTTATTCATTATCATCATTTGCAATACCTTTTGGGGTTGGAGTAAAATATAGTCTTTCAAACAAAATTGGCATTGGTTTTGAATGGGGTATAAGAAAAACATTTACAGATTATCTTGATGATGTTAGCACAACCTATTATAGAGTCGGATCAAGAATTGATCCTAACATTCCAAAAGAATATTTATCTGATCCCGCAATGGATCATGAAAAAGAGATGCAAAGAGGAAATTCAAAAAATAATGACTGGTGTGTTTTTACCGGACTTACAATTACTTATAAAATAAATTTGAGTCAACAAAAAGGCTGTAGTGATTTTCAAAAAAGGAATTACAATTAACATGAAGAAGTTTTATATTTTTGCCGGCAATTCTGAAAAGAATTTAGATGAATATGGATTATAAAAAAGAAATTGATATTAATGACCTACCTGAGCATATTGCCATAATAATGGACGGTAATGGAAGATGGGCGAAAAAGCATGGAAAAATGCGAATTTTCGGTCATCAAAATGGAGTAAAATCAGTTAGAGAAACTTCAGAAGCCGCTGCTGAAATAGGAATTAAATATTTAACACTTTACGCTTTTTCAACTGAAAATTGGAATCGTCCCAAAAAAGAAGTCGATGCTTTAATGACTCTACTTGTTCATACGATTGAAAGTGAAGTCAAAACTCTTAACAAAAACAATATCAGACTTGAAGCAATTGGCGATTTGAAAAATTTACCAAAAAAGAGCTACTCCAAATTAATTGAGGCCATTGAGAGCACTAAGAATAATGATCGAATGGCTTTAATTTTAGCATTAAGTTATAGCTCAAGATGGGAGATTGTTAATTCAGTAAAGCAAATCGCTAAGAAAATTGAACAAAACGAAATCTCAAGCGATAAAATTGATCATAAACTTTTTTCATCTTTTTTAACTACCTCTAAATATCCTGATCCTGAACTGTTAATCAGGACCGGTGGTGAATTTAGAATAAGTAATTTTTTATTATGGCAAATAGCATATACTGAATTATATTTTACCCCAAAACTTTGGCCTGATTTTAGAAAAGATGATTTATACGAAGCTATTTTAGAATACCAAAAACGTGAAAGACGCTTTGGTATGATTAGCGAACAAATTAATATTCAGAAATAATATGAAATTTCGATATCTTACAATACTTATAATTGTATTTTTTAATACTACTTTATTTGCACAAATTTCGATAGGTGAGGCGCAATTTGAGACGGATTATTCAAAGCCAAAAAAATATGAAATAGCCGGAATATCTGTTTCAGGTGTACAATATCTTGATGATAATGTTTTAATTATGCTTTCGGGATTGCAAGTTGGCGATGTAATTTCAATTCCCGGTGAGCAGGTTTCAAACGCAATAAAAAAGTTGTGGAAACAAGGTTTCTTTTCTGATGTAATTGTAAGCGGTTCAGTAATGGACGATCAATTTATTTATTTGCTAATAGAATTAAAAGAACGTCCACGTTTGTCAAAATTCTCTTTCAAAGGAATTAAACGCTCTGAGGCTGATAATATTCGGGAAGAAATCAATATTTCGAGAGGAGATATTGTTACTGATTACCTACTCATTAGAACTACAAATAAAATAGAAAATTATTACGTTAAAAAAGGTTATCTTGATTCTGAAATTAACATTAAACAACGAAAAGATACAACCAGCTCAAATAGCGTAATGCTTGAATTTGATATTAAAAAGAATGGAAAAGTTAAAATCTATCAGATTAATATTGAGGGAAATGATAATTTAGCAACCCAAAGTGTCAAAAAAGCACTTAAAAATACCAAAGAAAAAGGACAAATAACACCACTACAAAATTTGGATTCTTTAATTTTTGTTGTTATCAAAGATGTTCTCTCATTGCATATTAATGATATTTTACCTGACATTGAATCATATATAAATGAAAATTTTAAAATAAGAGTTTTTAAATCATCAAAATATATTGAAACTGATTTTGAGGAAGATAAAATTGCGTTAATCGACAAATACAATGAGTTGGGCTATCGTGATGCAAAAATTGTGAAAGATTCAATTTACAAAATTGGAGAGAATAAAATTGATATTGATATTAAAGTTGACGAAGGCAAAAAATATTTTTTTAGAAATATTTCATGGGTTGGAAACACTTTATACACTTCTGAACAATTAGACGTTTTTTTAAAAGTAAAAAAAGGGGATGTTTACAATAAGGAAGTATTGATGACCAACCTGACATATAACCCGAGTGGTTATGATGTCAGTTCATTATACCTTGATGACGGATATTTGTTCTTTCAAGTTGATCCGGTTGAAGTTCTTGTTGAAAACGATTCCATTGATCTTGAGATACGAATCTATGAGGGAAAACAAGCTACAATAAATAAAGTTACAATTAAAGGTAATACACGAACTAACGATCATGTAGTTTTTCGTGAAATCAGAACACGTCCCGGTGCTTTATTCAGCCGAAACGATTTGATACGGACAACACGTGAATTAGCTCAACTTAAGTTTTTTAATCCTGAAAAAATTACTCCTAATGTTGATCCGCATCCTGAAGATGGAACCGTTGATATTGAATATGAACTGGAAGAGACTTCTGCCGACCAGATTGAGTTATCGGGAGGTTGGGGATATGGACGATTAATGGGAACTGTAGGTTTGATGTTTAATAATTTTTCATTAAGAAATGTTTTTAACGGAAAAGCCTGGAGGCCGATCCCGACCGGTGATGGACAAACTTTATCACTTCGACTTCAATCTTATGGAAAAGGTTATATCAGTTATAATGTTTCATTTATAGAACCTTGGTTTGGAGGAAAGAAGCCAAATTCTTTAAGTGTATCATATTACCATTCTTTATATTCAAATGGACTGCCAAAAAGCGACACCAATCGTTCTTCGTTTATTATTAATGGCTTAAGTGTTGGTTTAGGAAGGCGTTTAACATGGCCCGATGATTATTTCACTCTTTATCAAGGCGTAAGTTTGCAAAGATATGATTTGAAAAATTATTCAAATATATTTTCATTTGGTAGTGGCACAGGCTATTATAATAATTTTAGTTATACAATCGCTTTTTCAAGAAATTCAATCAGTTCGCCAATATTTCCGAGAAACGGTTCGGATGTATCTTTATCACTTGAATTGACACCTCCGTATTCTCTGTTTTCAGATAGAGATTATAAAACAATGGATGCTAATGAGAAATACAAATGGATAGAATATTATAAATGGAAATTTCATGCTAATTGGTATATTGAATTGCTTGATAAATTAGTCCTTACACCCCGAATGAAATTCGGTTTACTTGGAGATTATAATAAAGATATAGGAGTTACACCTTTCGAGAGATTTTATCTTGGAGGCGATGGACTGTCAGGATATAATAATATGGATGGCAGAGAGATAATTGGTATGAGAGGCTATCAAAACGAATCAATCACACCTGAATACAGCAGGGATAATAATGTGGGTGGAACAATTTTTACAAAATACACTCTTGAGCTACGTTATGCATTATCATTGAATCCTTCAGCCGCTATTTATGTGATGGGATTTCTTGAAGCCGGTAACGACTGGATAGGTTTCAAACAATTTGATCCCTTTGATGTAAAGCGTTCTGCAGGAGTAGGCTTTAGAGTTTTTCTTCCAATGTTTGGCCTTCTTGGATTGGATTGGGGTTATGGTTTCGATGAAATTCCCGGTTTGCCAAATGCAAATGGAGGCCAATTCCACTTTTCAATTAACCAATCAATTGATTAAATTGAATAAAATGGTTCTTGATCGAAATTATTAAGTCTGGCAAGTTTTTTGTTATTAAGCTGAAAAATGTAACATTAACATATAAAAAATAGAAACTAAATAAAGGAGGATAAAATTATGTTTTCAAAAATTTTAAATTTGTTATCACCGAAGAAGATAATTATCGCAATTGCTTTTATTTCAATTGTTAGTTTTTCATATGCTCAGAAGTATGCTTATGTTGATACTGACTACATTCTTCAAAATATCCCTGAATACACCGATGCTCAAGATCAATTAAACGAATTGTCAAGAATTTGGCAGGAAGAGATTGAAGAGGAATTTGTTAAGGTTGAAAAAATGTATAAAGATTACCAAGCCGAAGCAGTTTTACTTCCTGAGGATTTGAAAAAGAAAAGGGAAGATCAAATAATTAACAAGGAAAGAGAAATTAAAGAACTTCAAAACCAACGATTTGGATCTGATGGGGATTTGTTTATTAAACGACAGGAACTTATAAAACCAATTCAAGAGAAAATTTATAATGCTATTGAGGAAATTGCAACAACAAAAAATTATGCATTTGTTTTTGATAAAGGTGGAAGTTTGACATTATTATACACAAATCCTAAATATGATATCAGTGATGATATTTTAGACGAAATCAGTAGTGTAATGCAAACCGTGAGACGAGAAGACAGAAAAGGTAGTTCCTCTCAAAGTACAGGAGGACAGAATAATTCAGGTAGCGGTAGAAAATAAATGTTAATTTGAAAATTAATAACGTTCAATTAATATAATTTGTATATTCGCACCCTAAAAATTAATTTAAACAATAATAATTAAGATGAAAAATTTAATTAAATCCATTTTTGTAGTTATATTGATTACTACTTCATTATCATCATTTTCTCAAAGTACTCCAAAATTCGGACATGTTGATTTTGCAGAACTTTACACATTAATGCCCGAAAGAGATTCAATACAAACTGTGTTTGAAGAATATAGGCAAGTAATTAGCGATCAATATCTCGCCATGCAAAATGAATTAGAGAATAAATACCTCGATTATCAGGCAAACATATCAACAATGTCGGATATTATAAAGCAAACCAAAGAAAAAGAAATTCAGGACTTACAATCACGTATGGAAGCATTTCAGGGTACTGCTCAACAAGACCTTGCAAATAAGGAAAATGAGTTGGCAAGCCCGATCATTGAAAAAGCCAGGAATGCAGTTAAAGAAGTTGCAAAAGAAAATGGATATACCTATATATTTAATAGCTCAGAAGGACTTTTACTATACTCAGAACCAGGTGATAATATTATCCAATTGGTAAAAACAAAATTAGGAATTCAATAAAATATTAAAATATTTCTTAAAATAGCCAATCTTCTAAGTGGGGGTTGGCTATTTTTTTTTGCAAAACAAAATCCCAATGTGTTATGGTGAATTGTTTTAAATTCACTATTAGAATATGTTTCTAAGAATTCTTTGGGTACTTTTATTTTAGCTTTTGGATTGAACTTAAATTCAAAAGTTTTAAGTTTTCAAATTACAATATATCTTTATATAAATAATTGCTTGCAATATTATTCAGTTCTTGAATTGCATCAGACTCATTTTTATCAAAAACTTCCGGATTTAAAACCTAATTTTTGTACGAAAATAATGAAGTTAGGTTAATAAATTACAAAACAATTTGGATATTTATTAATGACTTTTGATTGATGAAGTGAACAGAATCCCAAAAATCTCAAATCCCAATTCTCAATTCTCAAATCTACCTACGACAAAACCTGTGTATTTTTCGAAGCAAGTTCAAGCACTTTTTCGTATTCTTCGAGAGTGAAATCGTTGTAGAAATAATTCACGGGATTTATTTTAACATTATTTTTAATAACCTCATAATGAATATGTGGTGCGCGTGATAAGCCTGTATTTCCAACATACCCGATGATTTGTCCACGTTTCACTTTTTGTTTTCGCTTAATTATAATTTTACTCATATGGCCATATAAAGTTTTATAACCATATCCGTGATCAATTATACAACATTTTCCATAGGTTCCTTTACGTCCTTTAAAATAAATTTCTCCATCGGCAGTAGCATAAACGGGAGTTCCGGTCGGTGCCGAAATATCAATTCCCGTATGCATTCTGTCATATTTTAGTATCGGATGAAAACGCATACCAAACCCTGAAACTATCCTCCCTTTTCCTTTTTCAATTGGTTGAATAGCAGGGATACACATCAACATTTTTTCTTTATTCTTAGCTAATTCAAAGACTTTGTCAAATGATTTTGATTGCACATAAAGCTGACTGGTTATTTTGTCAAGTTTTTTTGATGCTTCAATCAATATTTCTGAATTTTTATAACCATCAAGACGGGCATACTTATCAACACCACCGTATCCTGCTTTCCTGATTGAAGATGGAATCGGCTCGGCTTCAAAAATTACTCTATAAATATTATCGTCGCGATCTTGCATATCATCAAGAAGCAAAGAAACCCGATCAAATTTATCAATCAAGAGACTATATTGAAGTTTTAATTGCTCGATTTCACGTTTTTGCATTTTTTCTTTTGGAGAATCAAAGAAATTATATGCAAATGCAATCACCCCAACCCCAAAAACTAAACCAATTGCAAGAAAGGAAATAATTTTATAGAAAAATACTTTTGGCGTATGACTGACTTTCTCGTAAGTGAGAAGCTTATAATTATATCGAAATTTTTCTTTAGCCATGTTATATGTTTTATCCTAAAAAATAATTTTATATTATAAAATACTCTTCCATAATCGCAAAATTAATTAATTAATTTAATTTTGCAATTCTTTGTTAATTTTTTAATTAACAATTTAATTGTTAATAAACTGCTTAATTGTATGAATTCTAATATTATAAGAAAAACATTTTTAGATTATTTTAAATCGAAGAATCATCATATTGTTCCTTCGGCACCGATGGTTGTTAAAAACGACCCGACTTTAATGTTCATAAATGCCGGAATGAATCAATTCAAAGATATATTTTTAGGAAACTCACCAATAAGGAATCCACGAATTACGGATACCCAAAAATGCCTGAGGGTTTCGGGTAAACATAATGATCTTGATGAAGTTGGCCACGACACTTATCATCACACTATGTTCGAAATGCTTGGAAATTGGTCATTTGGTGATTATTTTAAAAAAGAAGCAATTGAATGGGCTTGGGAATTATTGACCGAAGTTTATAAAATTGATAAAAACTCTTTGTACGTTACGGTTTTTGGTGGTGATGAGAAAGATGGATTAGAAAAAGATTCAGAAGCATTTATGATATGGCAAACAATTGTTGCTGAGGACAGAATTCTTTTTGGAAATAAAAAAGATAATTTTTGGGAAATGGGTGATAGCGGTCCATGCGGTCCATGTTCTGAAATTCATATTGATATAAGAGATAAAAACGAAAAAAATAAAATTGATGGAGCAACACTCGTAAATGCCGATCATCCTTTGGTTATTGAAATTTGGAATCTTGTTTTTATTGAATTTAATAGAAAATCTAATGGACAATTAGAACAATTGCCTAAAAAACATGTTGATACAGGTCTCGGATTCGAAAGGCTATGCATGGTTCTTCAAGGACATAAATCCAATTACGACACAGATGTTTTTCAACCCATAATAAAAGAGGTTGCCAATTTAGCTGGAAAAAAATATGGTGAAAACGATAAAGAAGATATTGCGATGCGGGTCATTGCTGATCATATAAGAGCAGTAGCTTTTGCTATAAGCGACGGACAACTTCCTTCAAATAATAAAGCCGGATATGTAATTCGTCGGATTTTGAGGCGGGCAATCAGATACGGATATACCTTTCTTGGTTTTAAAGAACCCTTTATCAACGAATTGCTTCCTGTGTTGGTTTCAAATATGCAAGACGTTTTCCCTGAAATAAAACAGCAACAGGAATTAATAAAAAAAGTGATTACTGAAGAAGAAACAGCTTTCCTAAGAACTTTATCGCTGGGGATTCAAAAATTTGAAAAATATATCTCAAGTCATAAAAAGAATGCTGAGATTGAAGGAAATTTTGCCTTTGAATTATTCGATACCTATGGTTTTCCTATCGACCTGACTCAATTAATGGCAAGAGAAATAGGGTGGAAGGTTGATATGCAGGGTTTTGTTAAGAATCTTGAAGTGCAAAAAAATCGATCACGTAAAGCTGCTTCACAAGATACCGGCGACTGGATAATTCTTAAAAAAGAGATTGAAAGTAGCGAATTCATTGGTTATGATACTATTAAATCTGAAATCGAAATTATTAAATATAGAAAAGTTAAATCAAAAAACTTGGAGTTCTTTGAATTAGTGTTTGATAAAACACCTTTTTATGCCGAATCAGGTGGACAAGTGGGCGACAAGGGATTTATCGAAAAAGAAGGTGAAAAAATCTATATTGAAAATACTAAGAAGGAAAACGACCTGACTATTCATATTGCAAAAAAAATCCTTGATAATTTGAAAGGGGAATTCATTGCTGTTGTCAATGAAAAAGCAAGGATTTTAACTTCCAATAATCATAGTGCTACGCATTTACTTCATGCGGCTTTACGAGAAGTTTTAGGATCGCATATCGAACAAAAAGGCTCTTTGATTGACAGTAATAAACTTAGATTTGATTTTGCACATTTTTCAAAACTTACGAGAGAAGAAATCCGTGAAGTGGAAAAAATTGTAAACCGGAAAATTCGTGAAAATATCCCATTAATTGAAAATAGAAACATTAAAATTGAAGATGCAAGGCAAATGGGAGCTGTTGCTTTATTTGGGGAAAAATACGGAGAATATGTTAGAACAATTGCTTTTGATAATGATTTTTCGATTGAGCTTTGTGGTGGAACACATGTAAATCATACCGGACAAATTGGAATTTTCAAAATTATTTCGGAAAGCGCTATCGCCGCCGGAATAAGAAGAATAGAAGCAATTACTGCCGATAGAGCAGAAGATTACTTCAATACGCAGGATGAAATTATCAGTCAACTTAAAGAAACTTTGAAAAATCCCATGGATATTGCAAAAAGTGTTAAAGGACTCAATGAAGAAAGACATGAGCTTCAAAAGCAAATTGAGCATTTGAATAAAGAAAAAGCTTTGAACATTAAATCTAAGCTGATAAACAGCAAAGAAAAGATCAACGAAATTGAGTTTATTGCAGAATTTCTTGATGTTGATTTGGCTGTTTTGAAAGATATTTCATTTAACATAATCCGTGATTCTGAAAATATTGTTTTGGTGCTCGGTACAAATAATAAAGGAAAAGCTTTTATTTCCGTTGCAATTTCTGAGAACTTGATTAAAGATCAAGGTTTGAACGCTGGTAATCTGGTTAAAGAAATCTCCAAAGAAATCCAGGGAGGTGGGGGAGGACAAGCACATTATGCTTCTGCCGGTGGAAAAAATCCTCAGGGAATTAATAGAGCTATTGAAAAAGCAAAGGAAATTATTGCCAAAGTATAAAGCAAGGCCTGATTAAAAAAAAGATTTTTATTTTTGTTAATTGATGAACTTATGGTTTTCAACTTAAATATATAATAAATAAAAAAAATTTGAGAAATTATTGATTTAAATTTAAGTATAACATTAAGTGCTATTTGCGCTCCAAAATTTGATCAAATTCTTAATTATGTTAATAAGTTTGTTATTAATTATTTTTAAGTATAAATAACAGGAACTATTTTTTCCCTATTTTTACTTAATTTTGCGATGAATATAACCGGAGATAGCAATATTTATGTTTGTTTCAGGTTAATATGTTTATATATATGAAGAAGATAACTTTCTTTACTTATTTTTTAATAATCTCAATAATAGCATTTAGCCAAGGTGCTCTTGACGCAAATATGAATTTTTCAACAATCAGTAAGGTTCATTCGAGATTATTGAATGCTACGGGTTGGGCCATGATGGATAACGGAACATGGCTTAGCGCTAAAAATAAAATCCCTTTTACAAGTGCCAAAATCAATAAAGCCGAAGCTGAAAAAATAAAATTGGGTGAAGATAATTTCATTGCATTAGAGATAAAAAAAGTACTTATTCAAAATAAGCAATATAATATTTTAATAAAAAAATATTATGATGGTGAATTTGAATTTCCATTACTAAAAGAAGGCTGGCGAAAATTTCAAGCATTGACTTTTTATGTTTTTGAATCAAGTCAATTAGCTAAGATTTTGCCTGAAAACGTTGTTTTTAATGATCCTTATGCAGTCAATTTAAATGTTTTTTGTAGTGGAAATATAGTAGATTATAATCCCAAATATATTGATGATTATATTGCGGAAAAAATAATAAACACCTTAAATACTACCTCTATAAATACCGTAAACTTGATTTTTGCAGTTTTCCCTATTAAAACCCAAAGCGAAGAAATTGTACGGTTTAAATTAATACAATCTTATTCCAAAAAATCTTTATATGATTTTTATTTATCATCATTAAATAAATATAAACTGTTTTCAAGTTCATATTATGCGGTTAATTTTCATGTTTTTAAAGATTTTATTGGTAATGCAGAAGTTTTCAATTTACCGGCGGCAGTTGATCCTAATGATTTTTCATCGTTTTTAAGTTGGGGAATACTAAAGTATCAAACAGGAGATTACCTTGGAGCAATTAATGATCTAAATAAAGCTATCAAATCTAATCCTGACACAAGCGTTTCTGTGTTATATTCTTATCTTGGAAACGCAAAGTCAAAATTAGAAGACTATGACGGTGCTATTGAGGATTTTAGTAGAGCAATTGAAATTAAACCTACTGATGTTATGGATTATTCAAATTGGATAAAAAACTACTATAATCGCGGAGTGGTTAAGTTTTATTTGAATGATCTCCAAGGTGCTTGCTTTGACTGGAAAACAGCCCTTGAATTGGGTTTTGGCTTAGCTTATGATTATTATAATCAATATTGTAAAAGATAATTTCGTAAACAATCTCAATGGATATAAATATATTTCTTCCTAAAAACAAAAAAGAAAATTGAGTAAAAATGAGAATTAAGTTTGGCACAAAATCAATTGTATTATTAACTGTCGTAGGCTTAATACTATTGCCATCATTAATTTATTCTCAAGATCAAGCAAGAAATAAACTACGATTATTTTCTAATTGGTCGGTAAATGCCAATTTTGGACCAAATTTGTTTTTTGGAGATATTCAACAGAATAGTTATATTCCGGAAATGGAAGATATTAAGATGGCATATGGGATTGTTCTCAGAAAAAAAATATCACCCGTTTTTGGATTTGGCGGACAACTATTAAGTGGAAAACTGCATGGCCATAAAAAATCTTCAAATTCATATTTTGATGCTGATGTATTTGAATATGGGATGAATATAACTGTAAATTTTAGTAATTTATTATGGCCACATAATCCTTATAGGAAATTATCGGTTTACGGGATTGCAGGTATCGGACTTACGAAATGGAAAACAATCCTTAGAGATATAACAACTAAAAATATTGTTAAAGAAAAAGGGCAGGGAGGTTTTAAGGATCGTATTACTGAAACGGTTATTCCTCTTGGGTTAGGCTTTGAATATAAATTGAGTAGTGCATTAAGTTTAAACCTTGAAAGTACATTCAGGACAATTAATACTGATTTATTAGATTTAGTAAAAGGAGGATATAAATATGACAGATACAATTATAATTCTTTTGGTATAACCCTTTATCTCGATAAACTTAAATATGTTTCGCTTTTCTCCGGCGACCCCAACAAGCAAAGAGATCGTATAATAAAAAAGCAAGAAGAAGGAAAAACAAAGGAAAATAGAGCAGAACAAAGAAGAATTAATAAAGAATTAAGGAAATCAAGGAAGATAAATAAAAGACAAAAACAACGGCCTAAACTTATTGAATACGGTACAGGCATATCATTTGCTGAACCTGAAGATACAAAGATTTTTAAGTCTGCTGACGATACCCAAATAAAATCAACATCTAATGATAGACGTAGCGATACTCCTGAATATGAAGGAAGATTTCAGATTATCGGAGGAACAGCCGGAGAAACATATATTCCTGAAGCAAAACAAACTGAAGCGGCTTTTTCAAGTACAGGGCCTTTGATTACAAGAAAAATTACTTCAGGCCCAAAACATAGTAATAGAAGATCAAGATATTCTTACCCGGCTACACCAAGTTTCACAAGGGGTAATTCCGATAATGAAGAAACTACTTCTGAGAGCAATGAAGAAACCTCAACTCAAGTAACACCCCAAAATACAAAGCAAATAAAAACATTGGTTTTTCGAGTACAAATTCTTGCTTCAAATACAAAGTTGCCTAATACTCAGCAAATTATTAATAAGTATAATATTTTAAGGCAAATTTTTGAATATCATATCAATAATCTTTACAGATATTCGGTTGGTGCTTTTCGTACATTTCCGGAAGCATCAACTTACTGCCAAACAATAAAAAACAAAGGCATACTGGACGCATTTGTTGTAGCTTATAAAAATGGAATAGTTATTCCTATAAAAGAAGCCTTTAAAAATTAGTGCAATATGTTTTGATCTTCCGGAGTTTTAGCTAATTCCAAAATTAACTTTAGAAGATTTTAAGAGAAGAATTTCTAATTCAAATCAATTTTTATTATGAATTCAATACAAAATTTCATTGAACAAGCTTGGGAAAATAAGGAACTTTTACGTGAAGAAAACACTCAAAAAGCAATCAGAAAAGTAATTGAATCGCTCGACCAAGGAACTTTGCGGGTGGCTGAAAAAATAAATGAAAAATGGATAGTAAATGAATGGATTAAAAAAGCGGTTATTTTATATTTTCCAATTCAAAAAATGGAAACTATTGAGGTTGGGCCATTTGAATTTCATGATAAAATTAAGCTGAAAAATGACTACTCAAAAAAAGGAATTAGGGTTGTGCCTCATGCAATTGCCAGGTACGGATCATATATTGCCAGAGATGTTATTTTGATGCCTTCCTATGTAAATATTGGTGCCCATGTTGATACGGGAACAATGATTGACACCTGGGCAACCGTAGGCTCTTGTGCTCAAATAGGGAAGAACGTTCACATTAGCGGTGGCGTTGGAATCGGTGGGGTTCTTGAACCGGTTCAAGCTTCACCGGTTATAATTGAAGATAATTGTTTTATAGGCTCAAGATGTATTGTTGTTGAAGGTGTGATGGTTGAAAAAGAAGCTGTTCTCGGGGCAAATGTTACGATTACAAAATCAACAAAAATTATTGATGTAACAAATGAAAAACCACAGGAATACAAAGGAATAATCCCTTCACGATCAGTTGTGATTCCGGGAACTTATACTAAAAAATTTCCTGCCGGCGACTTTCAGGTTTCTTGTGCATTGATTATCGGAAAGAGAAAAAAATCAACTGACCTGAAAACTTCATTAAATGATGCTTTACGTGAATATACTATTCAGGCATAAGTCTTTAATTATCCAATGCTCTATATCAAAGTTTTGAAGCACCCAATTTTAACCTAAATTACTTTGTGTAAATTGAGTTTTTTTTTATACTCGGTGTGATAGCTGTTTCACCAAGTAACACAAAGAAAATCAGCAACAAAATAAAAACCCCACTAAAATCAAAAATCAAAAAATCAAAATTCTCAAATCTAAAACGTTTCCTTTGCTTGTTTTGCGTGAACTATTTCAATTCTCAACCCAAAAATCATATAACAATTCATCAAATTATACCCCATATTGAGTATAATATGACATAAAAATTAAATATTTTTAAAGTTTTTTATACCTCGAAAACCCTTGCTATAACCACATCTTTGAAGTTTTTCTAAAATTTTTTTCAAAAAAAACAAAAAAAGCTTGTTTTTTAAATATTTATATTAATTTTACACTATCTAATTTTGAAGCTATAATTAGTAATTTTTAATTCGGGAATAATTGTTGTATTTAAATAAAATAACCAACTTTTAAATTAATAATTAAACAAAATGTCATGACCGATACACAGGAAAATAAATTAAACATGTTTGAGACTGTGATGACAGTTCTCGACAACAATTCAACAGTATGGAATTCAATTCCTCCAATAGTTGAAATTAAAACCAAAGTTGATACAAATATCTACAAAATCAGGGAATTGCGGCAGAAACAGGAAAAAGATTTCACAGGTATTACGGTTAACAAAGCCGAAGTTCAGGAAAAATTAATTGCCGCCACTCTAAAACTAATAGGTGGACTGATGGCATACTCAACAGTAAATAACGACCATCGCCTGCGAAATTCAATTAATTACACCAAAAGCGACCTTTTTTTATCTCGCGACAATATCCTTTACGACAAGGCCTTGCTTGTTTATAATATCGCCCAGCCTCTCGCTGCCGAACTTTCCGTTTATCTTATCATCGAAGAAGATATCCTCGCAGTTGACACTTTGCTGAAAAAATACGAGCAGGCTATACCCGAAAAACGTGCCGCTACCTCAGAAAGCAAAGCAGTTACCGAAGCCCTGAAGCAAACATTTAAAGCCACAAGCCTCTTATTAAAAGACAAGCTCGACAACCTTATGTTGATCTTTCAGGCTGTTAACCCCGATTTCTATAACGCCTATACTAACTCACGCATAATTATTGATCTCGGAAGGCGGCACACAGGCAATAAAACCA
>CAZBSL010000045.1:4511-16159 GCA_964494265.1 uncultured Bacteroidales bacterium | reverse complement strand
TATTTCCAAAGCTTATACTGAAAATATTTATCCAAGTGAAGACGGACAATTTAGTATTGTTACTATCACAAAATCAACAGTTAAAGAAAACTCAATTAGTATTTATCCAAATCCTGCCGAAGATGTAATAAATATTTCGAGTCCGGATCAGATCAATAATATTAAGATTTTCAACTTTGTTGGGCAAATGCTTTATAGCGGAAATGATGTTACAATCAATACAAGTAATTTCAAGTCCGGTGTTTATATTATCAAAGTTGAAACAGATGAAGGAACAGTAATTGAAAAGATAAAGGTGAAATGAGAGAATGCTAAAATAATAATGATCCTAAAATCTTTGTGAAATAGCTATAACACAGTTTACACAAAGTATCCTCTAAGTTTCACAAAGAAAAGCTTCATACATAAGGTTTCCAACCCTTTCGGGGATTTGAAACCTTTACGTTGGGTTTCAAATCCCCACAGGGTTTGGAAACCCAAAATACAAAAAATCAATACCTGTGAATTAATGCTTTACAAGTATTTTTAGGAGGGATGACGAAAACAGGAGTAAAGTAGGACAACTGCTTGATTGAACTATCCTGTAAAACAAGATTTTTATAAGCTAAAAAAGAATGGATCCCAACGAAAATTCCTCTTTATATATAATTGTATACATAATATCAGGCACTTAATTTATGCAACCTTTTTTTATATCAATTGTCTTTTATAGAACTTAATTAAATTAGAAAAAAATATTTATTAATGAAAAATGACTCACATGTTTAAAAAACTACTAATTATTCTAATCATTGCAGCATTCATACCATTTAAAATGAATGCAGAATGGGTATCCTTGGATAAAAATAAAACAACGAAAAATCCTCCGAAAGTTACAATACTCAGCGATGACAACAGCAGCATGCTAATTAAAGTTGAATTACCCGGATTTAATCTAAAAGAAATTAACGCAGATGGAAAAACATATCAAGTTGTTGATTTAATGTCAGAAATATTCACCTCAGAAACAGGTTTTCCTGATTTACCACATATTGCAAAAATTCTGGCTATACCTGATCAGTCAGGTGTTACGGTTGAAGTTATTGAAACCGGCAAAATACAAACATTCAAAAATGTTTATTTGCCTCCGGCACGATTAAGTTGGTTTGAAGGACAACCCGAAACTTCTTATACAGAAAATCAGGAAGCTTATAATTCTACTGATGTTTATCCCAAAGAACTGGCAAAAATAGACGCACCATCAATTTTTCGTGATTTTCGTATTGCTCGTCTTTCCGTTTTTCCTATCCGATATATTCCGGCAAAAAGGGAGTTACAAACAATTTCTTCAATTACCGTAAGAATTAATTATGGAGAAGGTGAAATTATTAATCCTAAAACTAATGCAAGCAGAGCAATCAGCCCCTCCTTTGGAAAGCTGTATCGCAGCTTCATTTTTAACTATCAGAACGTATTAGATAGACTTTACGGTGGTAGTGAGGAAGGCCGGGAAGTAATATTATGTATTATGCCTGATATGTTTGTAGAAAGTTTTCAGATTTATGCCGATTGGAAACGTCAAAGCGGAACAGACGTTCACATAACAAAATTTAGCGACATTGGAGCAAATTCCAGCGATGCTTACATAATTAAAGATCATGTTACGGATGCATTTCACAATTGGGAGAATCCGCCGACTTATGTTTTACTTATAGGTGATAAAGGTGTCACCCCGAGATATACAGTTCATTATGATTATTCATTTGCTAATGAAGATTATTTTGTTGAAATTGACGGCGATGACCATTTCCCTGAAATGATGATAGGACGTTTTACTAATCAAGGGGATTATCGTATGCGGGTAATGATTAATAAATTTTTGAAGTATGAAACAGATCCTTATGTTGAAGATACAGATTGGTTTAAAAAGGCAACCTGTTGTTCAAATAATGCTTATGAATCACAAGTGGAAACCAAACGGTTTGCTGCCAATTTACTGACTGAAGATGGTGGTTTTGATGTAGATACATTGATGAGTGATGGCTCAGGCTGGGGAGGACAAGGCTGCTCTATGGAATTAGAAGATATTATCGAAGACATTAATGAAGGAAGAAGTTATTTAAACTATCGCGGTGAAGGTTGGACCAGTGGTTGGTCAGCGAATTGCTACTCGTTTTATAAATCAGATGTCTCCGATCTCGTCAATGGTGAAAAATTTACTTTTGTTACAAGTATTGGCTGTGGCGTTGCAATGTTTGATGATGGTCAAAATAATTGCTTTGGCGAAGAATGGGTTCAAATGGGAGAGATAGATGAGTTTAGAGGGGGTTGTGCTTTTGTTGGCCCTACTTCAAATACTCATACAACATATAACAACAAGATAGATAGAGGTATTTATATGGGAATGTTTCAAGAAGGAATGGATACTCCCGGCCAGGCTCTCTTGAGAGGGAAATTTTATATGTACGAAGTTTTTGGAAACGATTCATGGGTAGAATACCATTACAGAGTTTTTTGTGTTTTGGGAGATCCAAGCATCCATATTTGGAAAGATGTTCCAAGGGCTGTGAATGTCGATCATCCGGCCTCAATTCCTATTGGATCCAATCAACTTGAAATAACAATAACATTCGCCTCTTCAGGATTAGCTGTTGAAAATGCCGAGCTGTGTATAGCCGGAAATGAATTATTTATTACCGGAACAAGTAATGAAGAAGGGAAAGTAATTATTGATTTTGAAGCGCCCATAGAAGAAACACTAACAGTAACTTTTCGCGGAGGAAATGTAATTCCTTATCGAGGAACTATGGAAGTTGTTCCCTCAACATCACAGGAAATAGAATTAGACTTGGGCTATCAATTTGTCTCATCCAATCGCTCTCCTGAAAATCCTGATATGCTTGTAGTTTTGGAAAATAATTTAAACGATAACCTTGATTTTGTTAGAAATTCTGAAGGGGGTATGTTTAGAAAAATCGGCCCGAATTGGGTGAACGGCATAGGTGATTGGATTAGTACCGAAGGTTATCTCTTTAAAATGAACCAAACTGATGATTTAACAGTTTATGGTGGCATTATTGATCCTCAAACCCCGATAGAATTAACTACCGGTTTTCAATTTGTAAGTTATTTACCGAATTTTTCATCAAGTGCATTGGAAGCATTTAACGGTATTTTAAATGAGAATCTTAATTTTATTAGAAACTCAGGTGGTAATGTATTAAGGAAAATAGGCCCTGTTTGGGTAAACGGAATTGGTGATGCAAATCCCAGTGAAGGCTTTTTAATAAATATGTTTTCCGATGATATTTTAATTTATAATGTCTCTGAAAATACCAAAAATTTATCATATGAAAAACCTCTACCTGTTCGTTTTAATTTCAATGGGGGTAATCCGGCTGATGCGGTTTATACATTATATGTTTCAGGTTTGGAAATTGGAGATGAAGTCGCAGCTTTTGACGGTGATAAAATGATAGGGGCATTAAAAATATCATCAACTTATGATTTTGATAATGAGCTTGCTGTTTTCAGCACTTTATCAGAAGGCAAAGGTTATGTTGAAGGAAATCCGATAATATTGAAAGTTTGGAATCATGGTTCAGAGGATGTTGAAAACGTTGAATTTACAATGGAAAATATTTCTAATGCTTACGATGGAAATGTTTATCCAACCGGAGACGGTCAATTTAGCATCGTTAATATTACAAAATCGACAGATAGAGAAGAATCAATTACGATTTATCCTAACCCAGCCGAAAATGTAATTAATATTTCCGGTCCGAACCAAATCAACAATGTTACGATTTTCAATTTTGTCGGACAAAAGGTTTATAATGGGAAAAGTAATATTATAAACACTACTAATTTCAAAGCAGGTGTTTATATTATTAGGATTGAAACAACAAAAGGTTTAATATCCGAAAAAATAACTATTAAATAAGATTATAATATACGAATTCATTAAGGCTGCTTTCTGTTGAAGGCAGCCTTGAAAAATTCAAAAAGGCTATGAACTTAGTAAAAATACGAGATACCATAATTTAAACTTAGAATAAGGTCGAATACGGTTTTTTGCCACAACATGAGCAACCTTTGCTAAGATTATGTGTCTTTAGTATTGAAAAATAGAAATGAATTTATTTATAAATAAAAAATATGACTACTGTGTTTAAGAAACTCCTAATTATTCTATTTATTTCGGCATTCATTCCTTTTAAAATGAACGCTGAATGGGTATCTTTGGATAAAAATAAAGTATCAAATACCCCACCTAAAGTTACAATACTCAGCGATGATAACAATAGCACTATAATTAAAATTGAGATATCGGGATTTAATGTAAAGGAATTGCTAACAGATGGAAAAACATACCAATCTGTTGATTTACTAACAGAAATATTCTCTACAAAACCCGGTTACCCAGAGTTGCCATATATTTCAAAAGTTTTGGCAATACCTGATCAGTCAGGTGTTTCAGTTGAAGTATTAGAAACAGATAATATCCAAACATTCAGTAATATATATTTGCAACCGGCGCGATTAAGTTGGATTGAGGGACAGACGGAATCTCCTTATTTGGAAAATCCGGAAGCCTATCAATCTACTGATGTTTTCCCAAACGATTTTGCAGAAGTAGAGCCACCCTCAATTTTTCGTGATTTTCGCATTGCACGTGTCTCGATTTTCCCGGTTCGTTATATTCCCGCAAAAAATGAGTTGCAAGTAGTTTCTTCAATTACAATTCGGATTAACTATGGTACTGATGAGGTAGTGAACCCTAAAACTACATCAAGAAAGGCAATTACTCCTTCCTTTGCAAAGCTTTATCGTAGTTTCATTTTTAATTATCAGAATGTATTAGACAATCTTTATGATGGTAAAGAAGACGGCCGGGAAGTAATATTATGTATTATGCCGGATGAGTTTGCGGGAAGCTTTCAGGATTATGCTGACTGGAAACGGCAAAGCGGCACAGACGTACATTTAACTAAATTTAGCGACATTGGAGCTAATCCAAACAATCCGATAATCATCAAAGACCATATTTCAGATGCTTATAATAATTGGGAGTTTCCTCCAACTTATGTGCTAATCGTTGGTGACGACGGTGTTTTTCCAAAAAAAATCGTAACTTATCCTGAATATTCATTCCCAAATGAAGATTATTTTGTTACGGTAGATGGAGATGATTTCTTACCTGAAATGATGATAGGCCGTCTTACTAATCAGAATGACTATAGTTTGCAGATAATGCTAAATAAGTTTTTGTTATACGAAAAAAATCCATATACTGAAAATCCGGCTTGGTTTAAAAAAGCTGTATGTTGTTCAAATAATGCATATGAATCGCAAGTTGAAACTAAAAGATTTGCAGCAACCGTAATGCTTGAAGATGGTGGTTTTACATCAGTTGACACACTTATGAGTGACGGTACCGAATGGGGAACCGACTGTTCAGTAGGTATAGATGATATTCTTGATGCCATAAACGATGGGCGAAGTTATTTAAATTTTCGCGGTGAAGGTTGGTCATATGGTTGGTATGCGAATTGTTATGATTTTTTCACTTCGGATGTTTCCAGTCTTAACAATGGTCAAAAACTTACTTTTGTTACAAGTATTGGATGTGGTGTTGCAATGTTTAACGCCAATGAAGGAAACTGTTATGGTGAGGAATGGCTTGAATTAGGTTCATTAACAAATCCAAGAGGTGCTTGTGCTTTTGTTGGCCCTACTTCAAACACCAATACAACATATAATAACAAGATAGATTTAGGTATCTATACGGGAATGTTTCAAGAGGGAATGGACACTCCCGGCCAGGCATTATTGCGTGGAAAACTTTTTATGTACGACATTTTCGGCCCTGAGTACTACACCGAATATCATTATAAAGTTTATTGTATTTTAGGAGATCCCAGCATACATATTTGGAAGGATGTTCCATTAGATGTGAATGTTGATCATGTAACTTCTGCTCCTGTTGGGTATAGCCAATCGGAAATTACAATTACATTCGCTTCTTCAGGATTAGCTGTAGCAGATGCAGAGGTTTGCATAAGCGGAAGTGATGTTTTTGTTACCGGTATTAGTGATAATACAGGTAAGGTACTTCTCGGTTTTACACCCGAAACTCATGGAACCTTGACGGTAACAGTTCGCGGAGGGAATGTGGTTCCTTATCAGGGAACAATAAACGTTACCCAGACAGGAGAACAGGTTGGATCTGACGGAGATCCTGTAATTGTGGATATTGATGGGAATACAGATGGCTTTATTAATCCCAATGAAAATTGCAATATTACTTTTACTCTTAAAAATTGGGGAACACAAACTGCAAGCAATGTTCAGGCTACTCTTTCAGTAGTCGAAACCGATTATGTAGATATAATAACTACTGATCCGGTAAGTTTTGGTAATCTTGCTTCAGGCGGCTCATTTACAGGAATACCATTTCAATTTTTTATAAAACCTAATTGTCCGGTAGGTCAAATAATTACTTTAGAATTAAATGTTAGCAGTAATGCCAACTCATGGTACTATAAATATCCGGAAGAGGTAATGGGATGTGTTTTAATGTATGAATACTCTCTGGTAAATGATGAAGGTGCTTCGAAAAGAAATTACCGAATGGATCCCGGTGAGACTGTAGAATTATATATTTCAATCGCCAATATAGGCGTTGATATGGCCCCTAATGTAATGGGTGTTTTAAGTAGCAACGACCAGTATATCACTATTGAAGATTCCCATGGATCATTTGGGAACTTAGACATTGATTCATCTGAAATTAATACAGGGAATCCTTTTGTTGTAAGCGTTGATCCTTCTTGTCCTACAAAGTACTTCGCTGAATATTCTTTGACGCTATATACACAGGATGGAAATTATCCATATGAAACAGATCATAGCTTAACAATCCCTGTTGCTTTACCTGTTCCTACAGATTTCACGGGGCCAGATGATTACGGCTATTATGCTTATTCCATTTTTGATACTCTTTTTGAACAAGTGCCTGTTTATGATTGGTTTGAAATAGCAGAAATAGGTACGCAAATAAACATACCTGCCTCTGTTAGTGATTATACCGAGACAGTAAGTTTGCCGTTTACTTTTAAATATTACGGAATTGATTATTCCCAACTTCGAATAAGTACGGATGGTTGGATTGCTTTCGGTAGCGGTTCACAAATTGCTCCTGTAAATACATCTCTACCAAACAATGATAATGTAAATTGTATGGTTGCACCTTTCTGGGATGATTTATATGATGTAGCAAATGAAGGTGGTAAAATTTTCTATTATAATGATGATGCAAACAAACGATTTATAATCGAATGGGATAGCATCGGACATAAAAACAATTTTGAACATAAAAATGAGTTTTTTCAGGCAATATTATTAGATCCTGCCTATCATTTAACCGCAAGCGGAGATGGTGAAATCATTTTTCAATATAAAAAAGTTAGACAATTTGAAAGTGAGACCACAGGTATAGAAAACCAATCGCAGGACATTGGCCTGCAATATGTTTTTGATAATACCTATGATACAACTGCTTCTACTTTAATGAGTGAATTCGCAATAAAATTCACTACGGAAATGCCCTTTATTCCAATAATATCCGGTATTGAGGAAGACTTTGAGGTCGATAATATTTTCTCAGGTGCATCAAATTTAAAACAAAACTACCCTAATCCATTTAGTTCAAGTACTTTGATAAACTATTCAGTACCAAAACTCAGCAATGTAACTCTTAATATTTATAATATAAGCGGAGAGTTGGTGCGAACGCTTCAGAATGGAAAACAAAACCCGGGAAAATATTCTGTAGAATGGCATGGATTAAATGATTATGGAATTCGTATGAACTCTGGAATTTATTTTTATCGTCTTAAAACAGAGAGTATTATTGAAACTATGAAAATGTTTATGTTAAAATAACCTGAACCATTATAAGAATACCAAATGTATAGTTTTTACATTTTATTGATATTGATAATTGTTGCGGCAATTGTGGGTTTGATCGAATTTGTTCGTCATCAAAAACGAATTTATTCAATTCCTATCCGAATTCATATTAACGGAACAAGAGGCAAATCAAGTGTAACCCGTTTGGTAGGAGCCGGTTTGAGAGCAGGTGGAATCACGACTGTTACTAAAGTAACCGGAACTTTTCCTCGCTTAATCATTGAAGACGGCACCGAAACTTTCATCTATCGTAAATCGGATGCAAATATAATAGAACAATTATCCATTGTAAAATATGCTGCTATGCGAAAAGCACAGGCATTAGTAATGGAATGTATGGCATTACAACCCCAATACCAGTCTATTACTGAAAAGCAAATGATACATTCCAATTTGAGCGTTATGACTAATGTCAGATTAGATCATGTGGACATTATGGGTCATACCTTGCCGGAAATTGCTGAAACTATGGGAAGAACTATTCCTAAAAACGAACTCCTCTTCACTTCCGAAAATGTTATTCCTAATACCCTAAAAGAAATTGCCGATAAACGGAATACTAAAACGCATTTTATTGATTCGCAATCAATAACCCGAGAAGAAATGAAGGGATTCACTTATATTGAACACAAGGATAATGTTGCTCTCGCACTTGCGATTTGCCAACATTTAAAAGTTGATCGCGAAACAGCATTGAATGGTATGTATAAAGCTATTCCCGATGCCGGTGCCTTGAGGCGTTATAAAGTTGAAGCATTTCAAAAGCAATTGTTTTTTTATAACGCATTTGCTGCTAACGATCCCGATTCTACCTATATGGTCTGGCAAAAAATTAGAGATGAAATCGGTATTGAGGGTATCCGTATTGTTCTTTTGAACACACGTCAAGATCGCTTGGACCGAGCTCGTCAACTGGCTGAAATGGCTGCTAAAAAATTATCAGATGAGATTGACTATTTGATTCTAATCGGGCAATCGACAGATGTTGTGGAAAATATGACTGTTAACTATGGTTTGAAACAAAACAAGATTATTAATTTAGGCTGGACAACTCCCACTAAGGTTTTTGAGAAAGTATTATCAAAAACCGAAAAAATGTCAACCATACTTGCCATCGGTAATATGGGTGGAATGGGTGTTGAAACAGCTGAGTTTTTTGAAAACAGAAGTTCTTAAAATTATGATTGAATTAGCAATTACATTAGGTTTAATATTTAGTTTGATTTCCTACGAAGTTTTCGGACTGGCTGCCGGTGGAATAGTAGTGCCGGGTTATATAGCTTTGCAGCTTTCGCATCCCGACCGACTTTTAGGTATAATAGGTGTAAGTTTACTTACATTCTTAATTATAAAAGCTTTGAGTAACTACACTTTTCTGTATGGCCGTCGTCAAATGGTGCTCAGTTTATTGATTGGTTGCTTGTTAGCAAATTTTTCACGCTACTTTATGTCGATCGATTTAACAACTACAACCCTGGAACTTCAGGCTGTCGGCTGGGTTATTCCCGGTTTAATTGCCCATTGGTTTGCAAAGCAGGGAGTTTTTAAAACACTTAGCGTATTATTTATTACTTCTGTGCTGGTTAGATTAATTTTGATAATATTTTTCGTGGGTGAGTTATTACCCCAATAATTATAAACAGAAAATTGATGTATAAATTTAGAGCCAAATCTAACATTGTTTTAATTATTTTATCTTCCTTATCTCTGCTTGCATTTATTGCAGTAGAAAATAGTAAAGTTGATGTTAAACAAGATTGGTACAACGAAAAAGTTGAAGCAGCCAAGCTTTCACAATTGGCAGCTAACTATCTAAAAACTTACCGACTCGAAAATGGAGTTTTCATTGATGTAATAAACGACCCGAATCAAACAGCATTGATTGGCCAGGAATATACACTGGTTACAACCGATCGAGGTTACATTGATGCAAAGTTGTCAGCCACAAACCCTAATTTTGCGGCCGTAGTTGTTCAATTGTTAAAAGATGCCGGTTTAGAAGAAAACGATAATGTTGCTGTTGGTATGACCGGTTCGTTTCCAGGATTAAATATTTCAGTACTGGCAGCATTGGAAACTTTGAATATGAATCCTATAGTTATTTCCTCAGTTGGTTCGTCCAATTTTGGTGCAAATGATCCTTTTTTTACTTGGCTTGATATGGAAAATATTTTAAATAAATCGAATATATTTCATAACAAGTCAGTAGCTGCCTCTATTGGTGGAGGCTCTGATGTTGGCCGGGGATTAAGCCCTGAAGGAAGGAATCTGATTACTAATGCCATCGAAAGGAATAACATGAAATTTATAAATGAAAAACACCTGGAAGAAAGTATTTCAAAACGATTGGAAATTTATGATGAACATAGCAAGGGACAGCCGATAAAAGCATATATTAATGTTGGTGGTGGAATTGCCAGCCTGGGTAATACAATTAACGGTAAACTTATACCTCCCGGACTTACACAATTTTTACCTATGAGAAATTTTCCGGTTCGCGGTGTTATAATACAAATGGGTTTAGAAGAAATTCCAATAATTCATTTATTGAATATAAACACATTACTGGCAAAATATGGATTGCCCGCCAGTCCGGTTCCACTTCCCGAACCCGGAGTTGGTGAAATTTTTATTCAAAAAAAATATAGCGTAATTGTTACATCAATAGCTACATTAATTTTAATTATTGTAATTGTTTTTGTTTATTTTGGGGAGCGTAAACACCATCGTCTCGGTACAGATGCTGTTCCCTTAACCACTAATCAAAGAATGGATAAAGACAATACTGAAGACATACCGGTATTGTAGTATATGTTAATATAAATTATGAATATAATAGTAAAATATATTATTAAATGAGATACATATGAAAAAGATTCTTTTTACCTTTTTAATTGTAATATTGTTTTTTTCTGGTATAATGGCTCAAACAGGCGGGAAATCTCGTTATCTGAAACCAACAAATTTTCAAAAAAGGATTACAACCAAGATTTCCGATAAAACCAGAAATTATTATTCTCTGAGTGTTGATAAACCCTCAATAATAAATATTCAGGGGCCGGGAAAGTTACGGGTAATGACACGCGGGCGATTTATTCCGAAAGAAGGAGATAAGATAGAATATGAAATTTTATATTCTGTTGATGGCGGTGAGTCAAAATTGGTCAAAAAAAGTGATGTGGAACGTTCAAGAAAAGCCACTTATTTAAATGGATCATTGGGAGTACCCGGCCAACTTGAAGATTTTGAAATTGTGTTGGGGCGAGGATATCACACCTTGGAATTTACAATTAAGGATATGAAAATTCCCGTTGCAGTTCGTTATGTTTTTACACGAACAAAAGAAAAGAAACAGGAATGGGTAGCTTTTTCTCCAATGCTTCCATCTGAACCGGTTGATTTAATTACAAGGGAAGCAACAGTTAATTATTATCGTTTCTCAAAGGAAAAACCCTTGAAAGTTGAAATAAACGGGCCAACTGAATTACGGTTTTTGACCCGAATTGAAAATCATTATCAGATGAGAGGGAGAGTTCATTATCGTGTGCAGGTTAAGGAAAAAGGGTTAGTTATAAATACCTACCAGTTAAGTAGTAGGCGTTCGGAAATAACGGTGTATGAAAATAATAGAGAGTTAATACCTGGCAAAGCCTGTGAATTTGTAATTAATGTCCCCAAAGGAAGACATTGTTATG
>CAZBSL010000045.1:0-4411 GCA_964494265.1 uncultured Bacteroidales bacterium | reverse complement strand
GGCCGTTTATTACTGCTTAAGAAAGATGTAAAATTAGAGAAATAATATATCTTTGTTTCTTTTAAAATTAAGTTTAACACATAAAAAAAACATGAAAATAAATAATAATTTCTTTCCATATAGAATTTGTTTAATCGTGTTGATCATATTCTTTTTTCTCCCAAATGCTGATGTTCTTGCTCAGAAAAAGAGCAAGAAAAAAACAAAAAAATGGAATATTGATATTGGTCTTGCTACAATTTATGATGATAATATTTTGAAGTATTCCAAAAAATATTTGGATAAATTTGACAAGCGTGAAGACGAGGGACGTTTTAATATCAACACTTACGACGATTTAGTCCTTTCGATGTCTTTAAAAACAAGCTATACTTTCAAAGTTTTTGGGAAATTGAAATCAAGAATAAACGTAGATCTCAGTCGAAGGCAATATATTAATAATGATATCAAGACTTGGAATAATATGGTTATCGGATTTCGGCAATATTTGACCAAACGGGCAAGTATGAAATTTTTCTATAGTTATATACCTGATTTTTACATCAACCATTTTCGTGATGATGACTGGGTGGATGTTTACGGATATACAAAGATAGCATTTCAACCATATTCATTTGCAAAAGAGGCTTATGGTTTCTGGATTCAAAATACTTTTTATAAAAATACCCGTATAATGCTAAATTTTTCATATGAAAAATATTATCATAATAAACACTTTACCGAATATGACTGCGATAATTTTGTAACGGGAATAAAATTATATCAAAAAATTCATAAGAAAGTCAGATTATTGATGGGCTACCAATTTACAAATTCGGATGCAAATGCCTATGACGGGCCGGACGAAACAAAAGCAACTTCGGACGATTCCGATGCAACAAATGTTGAAGATAGATTTACTTTTGGGATTAATTGGAAGTTGCCCCGTTTAAAAAAGCATACTAATGATTTGAATGTGGAATGCAGGATACAGAATCGATATTATTCATCAAAGCATTATCTCGAAAAGGATCGCATGCATGCCGGACGTGTAGATAAAAATTTTCGCTTGTATGTTACTTATAACATAAAGCTGCGTAAAAACCTGAAACTATCTGCATTTTATTATTGGTTCCATAGAAATTCAGATACCGAAGCCATACCAAATAAAATATTAATATCCGATGAAAAAGACTATAACCAAGATCAATACGGATTAAAAATAACTTATAATTTAAAAATGTAAAATTTATTGAGCAAGCATGCTTGCTTTTGATATTCAGAAATTAATAAAAAAAATATAGAAAATGAAAATGTATAAATTGTATTTTGTGTTACTGATTGCTTTGTTTTTTGTAATGAGTTGTGGAAAACCGACTGATCCCGAATCGTTAAATCCGGGAGGAGATGGCGGCTATAAAATTGTTAGCAGGTTGCAGACAACCGGATATGCTCAGGATGTAATAAAAAAGGACAATATGGTTTATATTGCCCAGGGCGAAGGCGGTTTAATGGTTGTTGATGTTGCAATTCCGAATAATCCTCAAACAGCTTCAATTACAACAAAGAAAGTTCGTGGGTATTCCAGCAAAATAGATATGAAAGATAGTGTTGTCTATTTGGCTGCCGGGGGTTTTGGTGTAACAGTTGTCGATGTAGCTGATCCTTATAATCCTTATGTCACTGTTTCCAATTCACAGATGAAACCCGCGAAAAGCCTGCATATTTTTGGTTCATACATAATTGTGGGATTGAGTGAGCAAGGTTTTATAATATCAGATATTTCTAACCCGGCCTATCCTACTACCTGCGATGATACTGAAGTACCGGGTTATGCCCAAGGTATTACTACAACTGCTGATAGTGCTTTGTTATTAGTTGCTTGTGGAGAGGTTGGCCTGTCAATTTTCGATATTTCTAATTTTCAACAAGGATATGGAATTTATCCACTCATTAGATCCTGCGATACACCCGGCTATGCAAACGATGTTATAATTGATGATAAATCACATGCTTATCTGGCTTGTGGAACTGCAGGACTTCAAATTATTGATTTTTCCGACACAGCTAATGTTTACGTTGTTGGTGGTATCGATGGTGATGGTTATGCCAAAGACCTTATATTAAGAAATAACAAAGTTTACTTATCAACTGAAAAAGGCGGTTTACAAATTATTGACGTATCCAACCCAACTAACCCTACTTTATTAGGTATTGTCGAAACAGAATATGCGATGGGTTTTGATATGGACGACAAATATATTTATTTGGCAGATGAAGACGAGGGCTTGATTATTATATCTATTCCTAATTAATAGGTTTTTTGGACGATGAATTTTTGAAGAAAAAGAAAATATCTATTTCTTGCATATATGATTTATAATTGTTTAGGGGTTTCTTACGCATCTGTTAGAATAAATACAAATCACTAATTTAGAAAAAAATGATTGAGCATAAGGAAATAAAACTAAGTAGCGGACTTGGGGAAAAGCAGCGTTTTCAATATGTTGACCAATTTCGAGGTTTGGTTATTATCCTGATGCTTGTTGATCATTGTTCCTACTATTTCAATTCAATCTGGAATCATCTTGATCCCTTTAATCCGCTCTTCGATACTTGGGGACAAGTTGCCCTACGATATGTCAGCTACTTTTGTGCCCCCGGTTTTCTCCTGATATCCGGTTCCATGGTGTGGTGGTCTTTTCACCGTCGTGTTGAAAAAGGATTTTCAAAGCCTAAGGCCCGCTGGCACCTAATCCAGAGAGGTATCTTTCTTATTATTTTACAGATGACATGGGTGAATTCTTCATGGGGTGGTTTTCATGTTTTTAAGCCCTGGCATTTGGGGATAATTGCCTGTATAGGTATTTCCATTATTCTTTTAACTTTGATTGTTAACTTTCGTTGGCAGGTGCAACTTTTCATTGGCCTTGCAATACTATTTGCTCACCCATTTCTTTTAAAAATTCCTTATGATCCTGACAATACCTGGGCACGGGTTTTAATGCAAACTTTTATTGATGCGGGTAAATTCAATAAATACCCTGTTTTACCCTGGTTTGCAATTGCAACATTGGGTTCGGTGATGGCTACCGGATGGTTTAAGTTTTGGAAGACTGATAAAAAACGAATTTATATGGGGCTATGGATTGCAGGTGCAGCATTAATATTAGCTACTATATTACGAATCAACCGTGGGTATGGCAATATCTTTCCATATTCCGATTTCGGATCATATTCTTTTTTCTTCGACCAGAAGTATCCAACGAGCCTATATTTTAATCTTTGGTTTTTTGGATTAGTTGTTCTGGTTGTTAGCGGATTTATTGCACTAAACAGAGTAGCTCCTAAACTTCTAACAATATTTACTATACCCGGCAAGGTAGCGCTTTTTTTCTATTGTGCCCACGTTGCAATTTTAGGTGTATTTATAAAGCGTACAGGTTTGTTTTATCGTGAAGGCGGAGTCCTTGCTTCCCTGATTGGAGTAGCTGTTATGCTGGTGATAATGCTTCCATTATCCAAATGGTTTTATGGAGTTAAGCTTCGTAGTAAGAATTTTTTCATCCGAATGATTTAAAAGAGGGAGGAGTAAGAATGAAAAAGATTAAGCTAACAATATTCTCAATATTTCTAATTACTTTTCTGATGCTGATTGGTGTGGGATGTTCAAGCCGAATTGAAACTCCTGTTACAGAAGCAGATTCAACTATTGTTTATCCTGCTAAGAAGCACGATGGAATAATGGCGGGGATTACACTTTACAGAAAAATAAACAAGAAAACCGGAAAGCGAATTGGTGAGGGAACAATTTTCACTATCAGAGAAAATGCAAAGCTTCGTGCATCGATAAATTTAAAAAATCGGTTTGCACACTTAGATCGCAACTTGATGTTTCATATTGACTGGATTGGGACAAACGGCAGATCATTTTACCTGAAACAGATTGATCTTTCTCCTTCGGATTCCTCATCAACAATTAATACTTCCATCTCAATTCCTCCCGATAAACGCCAACCGGGAAAATACAGCATAAGAATTTACCTTTTCCGTGAATTAATTGCCGAGAAGAAATTTGAACTCATTTCGGAATCTCAGGATACAATTTCTATTGCTGAAAAAATAAATTCTAAGATAACACTCTACCGAAAAAAGAGCAAGAAATCAGGGAAGTTGATTGGTGAAGGAAATATTTTCACAATTAAGGAAAAAGCAAAGGTCAGAGCCATAATAGATTTAGGAAATCGTTTTGCATTTGGCGATCGTGAGTTGGAATTTCAAATCAGTTGGAAAAATGAAGACGGTAAATCAATTTACAGTAAAGAGATTGAGCTTTATCCTGATGATTCCACGACTTCTATAAAAAGTACTTTATCAATTTCACCCGATAAACGGCAAGCCGGAAACTACATTTTTCAGGTTTTCCTTTTCC
>CAZBSL010000044.1:9392-16335 GCA_964494265.1 uncultured Bacteroidales bacterium | reverse complement strand
ATTTCCTTTACTCGGAATAGTGAATCTTTGCTTATTAATTGGCGGATTCAACTTTCTGATTTCCGGGTTAATTTATTTAAATCGAAAAAAAATAAGATAAAAAGGATCACTTAGAAACTGTTTTTTCCGGTAATTTCTTTTTCCTTTTATGTTCAATCATTTTTTGAAGAAAAACATAGAATACGGGAATAAAGAATATTGCCAGAATTGTTGCTGCTAACATCCCCCCAAAAACGGCTGTACCGAGGGCTTGTCTTCCGCTGGCACCTGCACCTTTAGCAATTACTAAGGGCAAGACTCCCAAAATAAATGCAAAGGAGGTCATAAGTATTGGCCTAAAACGTGTTTTGGCAGCATGACAAGCTGCATCAATTATACTCTTTCCATTTTCATGATTTGTTTTAGCAAATTCAATAATTAAAATTGCATTTTTACAGGCCAGGGCAATTAACAGAACAATACCTATCTGAGTATAAATATTATCATCCATACCTCTGAATATTAATGAGAGAGTTACTCCGAGTATGGCAATGGGTACTGAAAAAATTACTCCAAGCGGGATTGTAAAACTTTCAAATAATGCTGCCAGAATCAAAAACACGAAAACAATGGCCAGAGCAAAAATAAGAAAGGTAGCTGAACCGGCTTCTTTTTCCTGAAAAGCCATACCTGTCCATTCATAGCCATAGGATTCATTAAGTTTATGATTAGCCATGTTTTCCATCAAATCAATTGCTTCACCTGAGCTATAGCCGGGACCGGCATTTCCGTTGATTGAAGCTGCCGGATAAAGATTATACCTTGTTATGATTTGAGGGCCAAATACTTTTTTTACTGTAACCAGAGTTGATAAAGGAATCATTTTTCCGCTCATACTCCTGACATATAATTTCCCAATATCCTTCTCATCATATCTAAATTCTTTTCCTGCTTGTATTTTTACCTGAAAAGTTCTCCCAAATTTGTTAAAATCATTTACATATTCAGCACCAAGTAATGCTTGAAGAGTTTGGAAAATTGACGTTAAAGAAACGCCCATTACTTTAGCTTTAACTCTATCAATATCTAAAAATAATTGTGGAATATTATTATTTATGGTAGTGCTTAAGCCGTCGAGGCCTGATTGCGCATTTCCATCGGCTACTAATTCATAAGCTGTTGCCTGAAGTGCACTTAGGCCGACATTTCCTTTATCCTGCAACATTAAATTAAATCCACTTGCGACACCAAGCCCCGAAATGGGAGGAGGAGCAAATGCAAACCCTGTTGCATCTTGTAAGCCATAGAAAATACCATTAAGATTAGCAAGTATAGCATCCTGGCTTAGTTTAGAAGATGTACGCTTGCTCCAATTTTCAAACATTATGAAAATAGTAGCTGAATTAGGAGCACTCGAACCGTCAAACAATGAATACCCGACGATATTCATCCAACTTTGTACGCCCGGAGTATTTTTTATTGGTTCATTCAGCTTGCTAACCACTTCGGCTGTTCGTTCAAGAGAAGCTGCATTAGGCAATTGTATGCAAGCAATTACATAGCCTTGATCTTCGGATGGAATAAATCCTGTTGGTATTTTTGAGAAACCCCAAAGAGTTGCTCCGGCAATTGCGAAATATAAAATCATCATTACCGTGGAGCGTCTTACCAAACTTGATACAATATTATGGTAAAAATTTCCTGTTTTGGAAAATCCGGAATTAAATCCTCTGAAAAAGAAATTCTTTTTTCCTACTTTCGGTTTAAGAACCAGAGCACATAGTGCAGGACTTAGTGTCAAAGCTGTCAATGCACTAAAACATGTGGAAGCTGCAATTGTCAATGCGAATTGTTTGTATAATTGACCTGTTACGCCTCCAATGAAAGCTGTAGGAATAAAAACAGATAATAATACAAAAGTAGTAGCATATATTGGCCCGGAAACTTCTTTCATAGCACGAATGGTAGCATCCTTGGCACTTAGTCCATCTTCTAAAATATGCCTTGAAGCATTTTCAACTACAATTATTGCATCATCAACTACAATTCCAATTGCGAGAATTAAACCGAAAAGAGTTAGCATATTTATTGAGAATCCAAGTGCCGACATTACTGCAAAAGTTCCAATTAATGACACCGGAATTGTTATTGCCGGAATTATTGTTGCCCTTACTTCTTGTAAAAATATAAAAATCACAACAAATACTAATATTGTTGCTATTAATAAAGTCATAAAAACATCATCAATAGATGTTTGAATAAAATCTGATGTATCAAAAGGAACTTGATAATCAAGGCCCTTGGGAAATGTTTTGCTTAGCTCTTTTATTTTTTCACGAATACCTGTTGCAACATTTAATGCGTTTGCACCCGGTGATGGATTTACGGCAATCATAACAGTTGATTTACCATTTATTTGTGCAAAAACATCATAGGATTCGCTACCCAGTTCAATTTTTGCAATATCTTTTAAATATGTTATTCTGCCTTCTGATGTTTTTATTATAATTTTTTCAAATTGTTCTGCATCAGACAGTCGTCCCATTGCATTGATAGAGTATTGAAAACTTTGTCCTTTTGGAGCAGGGCTTTGGCCAATTTGACCTGCAGCAATTTGAATATTTTGTTCTTCAATCGAAAGGATAACATCCTGAACAGTTAATCCTCTTGCTTTGAGTTTTGCGGGATCTAACCATATTCTCATGCTATAATCGCCTAATCCAAATATAACTACATTGCCAACTCCTTTCACTCGCTTCAACTCATTGGTAATATGGAGGCTTGCATAATTACTAAGAAACAAGCTATCAAAAGTATTATCAGGTGAAGTAAGTGTAATCATAAGAGCCATGCTGGTAGCCATTTTTGTTGTTGTTACACCTATTCTTTTAACCTCTTCAGGTAATTGAGGTTCAGCAATTGCTACCCTATTTTGAACAAATAATGATGCAAGATCAGGATCGGTTCCAACCTCAAAGGTTACTGTTAATGAATATGATCCGTTATTTGAACTTTGAGAAGACATATATAACATCCCCTCTATTCCATTTACTTGTTCCTCAATCGGAATACCTATTGTTTCAGCAATAGTTGTTGCACTTGCTCCAGGGTAAAATGCTGATACCATTATTGTTGGCGGTGTAATTTTGGGGTATTGGGCAATAGGCATACCGAATAAAGTAATTAAACCCGCTATTACAATAATAATAGCACCTACGGCTGAAAATATCGGGTGATTTATAAAGAATTTTGACATATTGTATTATCTTTTTGTTTATAAGAAAATAAATTAATAACTCATAGCGGCTTATCTAATAGTGATTTTGCCTTTTATAGGGCTAACTTTCATACCCGGCCTTACCAATTGTAATCCGCTAATAATTATTTGTTCATCAGGTTTTAAGCCCTCTTTGACAGCTCTAAGGTTTTTATAACGGCAACCTAAATCAACATTTCTTGAAAATACTGAATCTTTTTTGCTAACTATTAAAAGAAAAGGGCCGGACTGATTATAAGCTAAAGCTGATTCGGGAATTAAAACAGCATCTTTTATTTCTTCTGCCGGGACTCTTACCCTAACGAATGCTCCGGAAAGAATTTCACCTTTTTTGTTGGATATTTTTCCTCTAACTGTAACTGTTCCAGTACCAAGGTCCATATCGGGTGCTATGTATGAAAGCTTACCATCATATGGAAAGTCAATCCCTTCACCTAAACCAACTAAAAAATCTGTTTCAAATACCTCTCCACTTCCTTGTTGCAAGAGATTCATAATTATTTCGTCGTCCATGTCAAAATAAATGAACATGGGATCATCATTAACAATATATGCTAAATTTATTGATTGCCCTGTCCCTACAAGATTTCCGACATCAATATAGTTTTCTGAAATTATTCCGCCGATAGGTGCAGTAATATTTGTGTATTGTAGCTGTTGATTTGCCAATCCTAATTCAGCTTCGGTAGAGGTAACATTTGCCTTAGCAGCATCACAATCAGCATTCGCTTGAATTACATCAAGTTCGCTGACTGCATTACTTTTTGAAGCTTCTTTAAGACGTTTAAGTTTTGCTTCAGCAAGAACCAATTGGGCTTGTGCCGATTCAAGGTGGCCTTTGGCCATTTTAAGATTATCTTCATATTCTGTTGGTTCAATAACAAATAAAAGATCACCTTTATTAATTTTTTGGCCTGGTGAAAAATTCATGCTTTCCAAAATTCCGGCTACTCTCGCTTTAATATTTACTTTTTGATTCGATTGTGTATAGCCTGTGAAGTCAACAAAATCAGTTATGTCTTTAACAATTGGTTTGCTAACGGTTACACTTGGTGGTGGTGGTGCCTCGTATGTATTCTTACTTTTACATCCGAATAGGAAAATAGTTGACAGCCCAAATATTACTAAAACTGTCAAAGTGGTTGAATAATAAAGTCTCTTAATTAAATTCATATTATTAATATTTTGTTATTATTAGCTGTGTTTATTATTTAATTGGTTTTGAACTATCCCAGCCTCCACCAAGTGATTGATAAAGTCTGACTAAATTTTGAACAACCTGTCCTTTTATTTGTGCAAGCTGATCTTCGTAAGTTAAAAGCGAGCGTTGAGCGTCAAGAACATTTTGAAAATCAATTAACCCTCCCTTGTATAATTCAACTGATAAATCAAGTGATTTTTGTGAAGCCTCAACTGCTTCTTCTACAGCAACTTCGATTTCTTTAGTTTTTTGAAATGTAATCAAAGCATTATCTACTTCTTTGAAAGCAGTTATAATCACTTGATTGTAATTATATTTGAGCTGATCAAATTTTGCTTGCTCCATTTTGATCTTTTGCCTTGCTTTTCCAGCCCCGAATAATGACACTGAAAGACTTGGGCCAATTTTATAGTTCATGCTTTTTTCATTGAACATCTTTGAAAAATCCTCACTTGTATAATTAAAATTTCCGTCTAAATAAAATCTCGGTAAAAGATCGGATTTTGAAACACCCAGAATTTTCGATTGAGAAATAATTTGTTGTTCTGCGTATCTAATATCTGGCCTTTGCCTTACAATATCTTTTGGAATATTAATAACTACCTCATCCGGGAGTTTCGGTAATTCTCCCAAATGCAATTTATTAGTTATATTATTCGGATAAATACCTATTAATATACTAATATTGTTTATTTCCTGTAAAATGAGTGAGTTCAAAAGCGGAATACTTGCTTTTGTCCCGGCAAGAACAATTTTTGACTGCATTATATCCAATTCAGAAACTAAACCGGCTTTGAATCTTGCATTTGTAACTTCTACTGTTTCATTTTGTGATTTTAAATTATCTTTTGCCACATAAAGTCGTTTTTGATAAGTACGCAAATTGATGTAAGAGATGGCAAGCTCTGAAAACAATGCTACTCTTACACCATAATAATCTATTTGAGAAGCAAAATATTGAGCTTGCATTGATTTCACATACTTTCTTATTCTGCCAAAAACATCAATTTCCCAACTTAACTCTATTCCCGCTGAGTATATGGTATTATGGCCATCACCTATCCCAAAATAGCTACTGCTTTTTTCCGGAATCAGACTCATTTGGCCGTTTATTCCCGGATAAAATGATGATTGGGCCATTTTATAATTTTCGCGGGACTCATCAATCCTTGAAAGTGCAATTAGAATATTATTATTATTTTCGGATGCTTGTTGAATAAGATAGTTTAAAATAGTGTCGTTGAAAATTTCCCACCACTTTAATAAATCTGCATCACCCATATTGACACCGTTTCCAAGCTCTTGCCATGTGTCGGGCATTGATTTTTTTGTTTTGTAAGTTTCTTGCGATTTTCCTCTCTCAGGTAAAACGAGGAAAATAAATAAGAGTAAAAACGAAAAACGGATTGTTTTTGACAAACCGGAATTTAAGAAATACTTATTCATAAATTAAAATTTTGTAATTATTTAAGCAAAAAGTTTTGATAAGCGACTTATGATTTTTAAATAGTGCTATACAATGCATATTTTGAAAATTGATGGTCAAAAAAATGAAAATTATAACTCATTCTTATTCTTATTTTTTTTTGTATGGGCAAATCTACATGAAAATATTTTAAAAAACAAAAATCAATTAACAATTTGTTAACAAAAAATTAATATGAAATTTTTTCAGAAATGATTTTTTTTAAGAAGAATATTAGTTTTATAAAAAAAAACTGTATTTTAGCCATGAAAGACAAATTATAAAATATGATTTGGAAAGTAAATTTTAATAATTAACAAACACTGGAGGTTTTAGATGGATACAAAAGTAAATTTAAATGTAAAATGTACAAAATGTGGGAAATCCTTAATGGATCACAAGCAGTTAACGCTTGGTAATCCAAGTATTTTATTAAATATTAAATTTAATGATGTAAGCGGACAAATTCGACTTTGTTCGGTTTACGGTTGTTACGAACACAATGCAAATGTTAAAATCCCACAGGATAAAATAGTTGATTTTTATTGCCCACATTGTGATGCTTTACTGAATACGGATGTAAAATGTAAAACTTGTGAAGCTTCTATCGTGAAATTTAATATGGAAATAGGTGGAATTGTAAGTATTTGCTCAAGAATGGGTTGTACAAACCATTATGTGATGTTTGAAAATTTGCATGATGTTATTAGGAAATTTCATAACGAATACGGCATTTAGCTATATTTAGATTACTTACTTATTTTTTCATTAATGTTTGACTTGAGTTTACTTCATTCAGACTTCATATTGAATTTTTAAAACCGTTTTACCGATAGCAAAGTTTATTAAGCGAAGCAAATCTGCATTTAGATACATATTTATATTGAAAATTAGTAACGAAAAAAATGTTCTTAAAATTATTACTGTTTTACTAATACTTTTGTTATGATGGTTCAAATTTCTTGCCTGGATTGCGAAATACAAAGGAGCAATTGTTTTAGCTTAATCACAAAAGAAGACC
>CAZBSL010000044.1:0-9292 GCA_964494265.1 uncultured Bacteroidales bacterium | reverse complement strand
CTGGATTGCGAAATACAAAGGAGCAATTGTTTTAGCTTAATCACAAAAGAAGACCTAATTGATTTTGATGAAAGGAAAAGAAGTACAATTTATAAAAAAAATCAAGTTATTTTTTATGCAGGTAGTCAGCCTACAGGATTATTTTGTTTAAAATCAGGAAAAGTAAAAATTTCAAAAACAGGAATAGACGGTAAAGAACAAATTGTAAGGTTTGTTACCGATGGCGAACTACTCGGAATAAGAGCCTTTGTCGGTGGACGCCAATATTCAGCTACTGCAACTGCACTTGAAGATTCCGTAATTTGCTACATAACAAAACGAGCATTCTTCAAAGTATTATTAAAATATCCCTTGGTATCTCAATGCCTCATGAAAAATTTGAGCCAAATGCTTGAAGAGGCTGAAGATAAAATGACATCAATGGCTCAAAAACCTGTAAGGGAAAGGCTTGCCGAATCACTAATTATTCTGAACAATGTTTTTCAATCAGGTAGACCCGATTGCCCTTCTGTTTTAAATCCAATTATTAGCCTCTCAAGAGTTGATTTGGCAAATTTGGTAGGAACTGCCACTGAAACTGTAATAAGGCTTTTATCAGATTTTAAAGAAGAAAAGCTTATTGAAATTTATGGCCGAAAAATAAAACTTTTAAATATTGATAGACTAATGAAAGTTGGGAAAATGCATCCCTGAATTTAATAATATAAGCCAGAATTATAAAAAAAAAGATCGATTTTATAATATAGTTTTAAACTTTACACCTTCCTTGCTCTTCTTCTAATTATTCTTTCAATTCATTTTTTAATATCTGCATGTCATAAGGTTATTTCTAAAACATGACAATTGTCATTAAATAGCCTGATGATAATCATTTTCTTTATTGATAATTATCATTTATTAGCAATTCAGTTGTATATACTTTTATTGCCTGAATAAATTTGCAATGAAAAAATAATATTATAATGGGCACAAAAGCAACAGCAGTATATTTCTATTATCCTGATGATGATTCAATTATTAATTTGGATAAAAATGATTTAGAAAAGTTTTCCATAGAGCAATCATTTGTCAAAGCTATTTGGAATTCAAAAAACTTATCAGACAAAGATGTTTTGTCAGTGGTAAGTGAAATAAAAAAAGATGATATTGATCGAATTGTTATAGCAGGATTAAAGCCCGGATTCAGAAAATCATTTTTCGCAGAAGCGATGCTGAAAGCCGGAAAAAAGCTTGAGGATTTAGTAATAGCAGATTTTGGACAATATTGTAATGGTGGAACAAGAAATCAGGAAATTGCAAAAGCGATGTTATTTTGTGCATTTAATAATGTTCCTTTTGAGTTTGGTTTTCAGCCTGAATTAAATACGGTCAGGCCGGAAACAATGGTGATTGGAGCCGGAATAACTGGAATTCAAGCATCTCTTGAAGTAGCCGACAGTAATAATAAAGTATTTCTAATTGAAAAAACAGGAACAATCGGTGGGCATATGGCGATGTTTGATAAAACATTTCCAACTTTAGATTGTGCAGCTTGTATTCTAACTCCAAAAATGGTTGAAATAGGACAACATCCGAATATTGAGCTTATTACATATAGCGAAGTCATTGGTGTAAAGGGTGAGGCGGGAAATTATCAAGTAAAAATTCTTAAAAAAGCGAGAAGAGTTGATTTATCAACTTGTATCGGTTGTGGAATATGTTCTGAAAAATGTCCTTCTAAAACTTTGAGTGAATTTGATGCCGGTACAACATTACGAAAAGCTATTTATATTCCATTCCCTCAAGCAGTTCCCAATAAATATTTAATTGATGAGGAATCATGCATTTATGTAAAAAACGGAAAGTGTGGAGTTTGTGCAAAAGTTTGTCCGGCAAAGTGTATTGATCTTGATCAAAAAGATGAAGAAATTGAAATTTCGGTAGGCAATATTATTGTGGCAACAGGCTTTCAAACATTTGATGCCAAAAAAATTGAACGTTTTGGTTATGGCCGGTTTCCTAATGTTTTAACGTCCTTAGAATTTGAACGATTGGTTAATGCATCTGGGCCAACCGAAGGAAATATTACTTACAGAGCAAAAGATAAAAAAGGTAACTGGATATTTGAGCCCGGATCGGGCGAACCATCAAAATTTGCAATAGTTCATTGTGTTGGAAGTAGAGATAGGAATTATAAAAACTACTGTTCGCGTGTGTGTTGTATGTATTCTCTGAAGCTTGCACATCTGATAAAAGAAAAAATTCCAGAAGCAGATGTTTATGAGTATTTTATTGATATGCGTGCCTTCGGCAAAGGTTATGAAGAATTCTACCAGCGTATAAAAGAGGAAGATGTGAATATTATCCGAGGTAAGACTGCAAGGATTGAGGAATCTGAAAATGGTATTAAACTAAGGAGTGAGGATATTATCAATGATAGAATTATCGAACAGGAGGTTGATATGGTAATTCTTTCAGTAGGCCTTGAACCACGAAATGATGCTGATAAACTGATGGAAATCCTCAATATATCTAAAACAAATGATGGTTGGTATAAAGAATCTAATTCAACTTTCGATGGTGAAACTACCTTAACGGGAGGAATAACAATTGCCGGAGCTTGTCAAGGGCCTAAAGATATTCCCGATAGCGTAGCCCAGGGAGCAAGCGCTGCTTCAAAAGTTATTCAAAGTATTATGAAAAATAAAATTAATCAAAATATTAAAGATATTCCTTTCGAAAAAATTGAAAAACGAGTCGAAGATTTTCAAAAATAATGGAGAGTAAAAAATGAGACAAACAGTAAATACAAAATTCAAACAAGAATTGAAGGATTTCGGAGTCGGGAATTGGAACGCGTGTTTCAATTGCGGGAATTGCACGGCAATTTGCGGACTAACCGAAAAGGGTTTTCTCTTTCCTCGAAAAAGTATTCAATCCATTCAAATGGGCTTGAAGGAGAATTTGGAGAAAAGTGTTGACCCCTGGCTTTGCTACTATTGTGGCGAGTGTAGTGATACCTGCCCGCGTGATGCAAATCCGGGTGAATTGATGATGAGTTTAAGAAGATACCTGACTTCTACCTATGATTGGACCGGTTTATCAAAGAAATTCTATACTTCTAAATTTTGGGAGGCTGGGTTTATTGCTTTCTTCGGAGCAGCTATTATTGCTGCCTTTTTAATTTTTCTTCCACCCTCAGAAGGCATCTTCTCAAATCCCGATGCATTTATTAATAACCAGGGAGGAGTTATGATTAACAGTATGGTTGACGGAATCAGCAGTACTCAATTTATTAAAATTATTGAATATGGAGATTGGACAATGGCAATAATCGTAGCTTTATTGCTGATTTCAAACATTTTCAGAATGTTTTATAAAGTAATTTTAAAAGATAAATCAGTACAAATTCCTTTCTTCGCATATTTTACGGAGTTTTTTCAGTTAATATATAATTTCTTAACACAAGCAAGATTTTCAAAATGTGAGAAAAAAAGTTATTGGGTTGGACATTTACTATTAATGACAGGATACACAATTATGTTTTTGGTTATTGTTGTACTTTTACCCGAATTTCAAATCGAGGAAGTTAAACCCTGGTATAATTGGCAACGGCTTCTCGGTTATTACGCCACTTTTGGGATTTTGTATTTCTTAGTTATTGCCGCAATTGAAAGGCTGAAAAAATCTGATATAAAATTTAAATTCTCACACGGATCTGATTGGCTTTTTATTATAATGCTTGGTTTGACTACTATAACCGGAATATTAATAAATATTTTCAGATTAACGGGAATGCCGGTTCTTACCTATTATATGTTTGTTTTGCATCTTGCTATTCTTGTTCCTATGATAGTAATTGAAGTTCCTTTTTCAAAATGGTCACATCTCGCTTATCGGCCTTTCGCAATTTATTTTGCAAAACTGAAAAAAGCATCGTATGCAAAACAATCTATTAAATCACAACTGTTAACTACTTAATTTTTAAAAAAATGGAAGAACCAAGAATTGGAGTATATATTTGTTGGTGTGGTACCAATATTGCAAAAATGGTGGATGTGGAATATATTGCCGAGGAGGTGAAAAAATTGCAAAATGTGGTGGTTTCCAGAAATTATAAATATATGTGTTCAGATCCGGGACAGGATTTGATTATAAAAGATATTAAAGAAAACAATTTGAATAGAATTGTTGTATCGGCCTGTTCACCGAGAATTCATGAACTGACATTTCGAAAAGCTTTGGAAAATGCCGGTTTAAATTCCTATCTTTTTGAAATGGCAAATATTAGGGAGCATGTATCTTGGGTTCACACAGATAGAAAAGAAGCTACCGAAAAAGCAAAATCATTAGTTATAGCAGCTATTAAAAGAGTAGCTTTCCATGACTCTCTTGAAAAAAGATATGTTGATATAAATCCTGCTACCTTAATAATTGGTGGAGGAATTGCCGGTTTAACTGCTGCTCTTGAAATCGCCGAAACCGGCAAACAAGTTTATCTAATAGAAAAGAAAAATTCATTGGGAGGAAATTTAGCCTTTGTTGACTTGAGTTACCCCGATATGAATAGCATTAGTCAGGTACTTGATCCAAGAATTGAAAAAGTTATAAATCATCCAAATATTAAAGTGTTTTTAAATACTGAAATCAATGAAGTTTTTGGCTATGTAGGGAATTTTGAAACCAAATTATTTGAAAATACAAAAGCCGAAGAAATCTTGAAATTCGGAAATATTATTGTTGCAACCGGATTAAAGCCCTTTGATCCTTCAGTAATTCCTGAATATTCCTATGGTAAATTGCCGGATGTAATAACTTCAATCGAGTTTGAAAAAATGTTGAAAAGTGGTATTATCAGAACCAAGGATGGAAAAAAACCTAAGAATATTGGAATAATTCATTGTGTTGGAAGCAGAAACAATAAATATAAAGAATATTGTTCAAGAACCTGTTGTTCTACAGGACTTAAATTTGCAAACCAACTAAGAGATGCATTACCGGATGCAGGAATTTATGAGCTTTATGGCGATATGCGGGCTTTTGGAAAAGGATGTGAGGAATTTTATACACAAACATCAAGAAAAGATATTGTTTTTATGATGTTTGACCAAAGAAATGATTTGCCTAAGATAAAAGCTTCCACCCATAACAGAGATTTCAATATGATTATTGAGATAAATGAAAAATTATCGGGTGAGGAATTAAATATTCCGGTTGATATGGTAATACTTTTGGTGGGAGCTCAAGCTCAAGATAATGCAAAAGATATTGCTCATGCTGTTGGAATAAGTATGTGTGGAAATGCATTCTATATTGAAAGACATCCAAAACTTGACCCTGTTGCCACAACAACCGATGGAGTTTACATTGTCGGGAGTTGTCAGGGGCCGAAAGGAATAATTGATTCTGTGAGTCAGACAAGAGCTGCCGTTTCACGAATTCTTGGAACAATAGCTCAAGGCTCTGTACAGGTAGAGGTTACAACGGCAGTAGTAAACGAGGATGTTTGTTGCGGCTGTCAGACCTGTATTAGTGTTTGTCCTTATACTGCAATTAGTTTCGATCCCGAAAACAATGTTTCTGTTGTTAATGAAGTGCTTTGCAAAGGTTGTGGAACCTGTGGTTCGGCTTGTCCGACAGGTGCAATCAAAAGTAGGCATTTTACAGATTTACAAATTCTCTCTCAAATTGAGGGTATAATGTCATTAGAATTAGAGGAGATTTAAATATGAGTAATGAACCAAAAATTGTTTCGTTTTTATGTAATTGGTGCTCCTATACGGGTGCCGATCTTGCAGGCACTTCACGTATGAAGTACGCATCGAACATAAGAATTATTAGAGTTATGTGCTCCGGACGGGTTGAGCCAACTTTTGTTTTGAAGGCTTTTCGTGAAGGAGCCGATGGTGTTTTGATTTGCGGATGTCATCCGGGCGATTGCCATTACCACGAAGGTAACTACAAATGTCTGAGAAGATATAAACTTCTGAAAAAATATATTAAGCAAATGGGAATCGATGAAAAAAGACTAAGACTTGAATGGATTAGTGCCAGTGAAGGGAAGCAATTCGCCGAATTGGCTAATGAAATGGCTGAGACAGTCAGAAATTTGGGCCCGGCGAATATAAAAGATAAATTAGATTTATTTGAAAAAACTAAGTCTGTAAATGAAGGTGAAAATGTTGAAAAAGAAAAAATGGAGGCAATATGACAACTGAAAATAAACCTAAACCAAAATTAAAAATGGCTGTTTATTGGGGAGCAGCATGTGGAGGTTGTTGTGTATCGGTATTAGACGTTCACGAAAAACTCTTCGATGTAGTAGCTGCTGCAGATCTGGTTTTCTGGCCAATAGCTTTAGATATTAAATACAAAGATGTGGAAGCTATGCCTGATGGCCACATTGATGTTACTTTATTTAATGGAGCGATTCGAAATAGTGAAAACAAATACATCGCTATGCTTCTTCGTCAGAAATCAAAAATCATGGTAGCCTACGGCTCCTGTGCTCACATGGGTGGAATACCGGGTTTAGCAAATTTTTCTACCAAGGAAGAGCTTTTCAACAGAGTTTTCATTGAATCGGAATCAACAATAAATCCCGAGAAAATATTACCTCAACCTGACTATAAGGTACCTGAAGGAGAGCTTGAACTCCCGATTTTTTTCAATGATGTATTGCCATTAAACAAAGTAGTTTGTGTTGATTATTATCTTCCGGGTTGCCCTCCTCAAACCGAAAGGTTGCTTGAGGTGTTTATGGCTATTGTGAGTGGAAGTGAATTGCCATCCAAAAAGTCGGTTATTGGTGCTTATGATAAAACACAATGTGATGAATGTGAGCGAAAGAAAACCGATAATAAAAAGATTAAGAAATTCTACAGGCCATGGGAAATTGAAGACGATGGTGAAACTTGTTTCCTTGAACAAGGAGTAATTTGTATGGGTCCGGCAACGAGAGGAGGCTGTGGAGTAAGATGTATAAAAGGAAATGCACCCTGCCGGGGTTGTTATGGCCCGCCACCCGATTCCCCCGATCCGGGGGCTAAAATGATGTCGGCCGTTGCAACTATGATTGATGCAAACGAAGATGTTGAAATAGACAAAATTATTGAAGATATCGTGGATCCTGCAGGTACATTCTATCGTTTTAGTTTGCCGGGTTCAATAATAAGGAGAAAATTATAATGAAGAGAATAACTATTGATCCGATTACAAGACTTGAAGGACATGGGAAAATTGAAATATTCCTTACGGATGAAGGAGATGTGGAAAATGTTTATTTTCAGGTCCCCGAATTACGCGGATTTGAGAAATTCTGCGAAGGCCGTCCGGTTGAGGAACTTTCCCAAATTGTAACAAAAATTTGTGGCGTTTGCCCAGGTTGTCATCACATGGCTTCGGGAAAAGCTGCCGATGCTGTTTTTGGTGTTGAACCTACATCAACTGCTAAAAAACTTCGTGAACTATTTTATATGGCTCATTTTGTTCATAGCCATATCGCACATTTTTATGCTCTTGCTGCACCCGATTTTGTTGTCGGCCCTGATGCCGATCCTGCTAAAAGAAATATTCTCGGAGTAATTGAAAAAGTAGGGGTGGAGATAGGTACGGAAGTAATTAAGCAAAGACGTAAGGCTCAGGAAATCCAAGCTCTTCTGGGAGGACATCAAACTCATGTTGTGATGAATATTCCGGGTGGTGTCAGGAAAGGGCTAACAGAAGAACAAAGAGCAGATATTGAACAGACTGCTAAAGGTTTTATTGAATTTGCAAAATTCACTCTTCAAATATTCAATGATATTGTACTTGGAAATTCAACTTATCTTGATATTATCCTCAACGGCCCTTATTCTTTAAAAATTCACTCAATGGGTCTTGTTGATGAAAATAATAAAGTGAATTTTTATGATGGAAAAGTAAGAGTTGTTGATACAGTTGGAAATGAACATTGTAAATATTCTCCAAAGGATTATATGGAGTATGTTGCTGAAAGAGTTGAACCTTGGAGCTATTTGAAATTTCCATACTTGAAAAAGATTGGTTGGAAGGGATTTGTCGAGGGACAAGATTCGGGAGTTTATCACGCAACCCCCTTATCACGTTTGAATGCTGCCGATGGAATGGCAACACCACTCGCTCAAATTGAATATGAACGCATGTATAAAACGCTTGGTGGAAAACCTGTTCATGCAACTCTTGCTATGCACTGGGCAAGATTGGTAGAACTACTTTATTCAGCCGAAAGATGTCTTGAATTGGCTACCGATCAGGAGATTACAGGCAAAGATTTGAGAACCGAAATTGACAGATCAAAAATTGTTGGCGAAGGAGTTGGAACTGTTGAAGCTCAGCGCGGAACCCTGACTCATCATTATTGGACAGATAAAAACGGTATTGTTGAGAAAGTGAATATTATTGTTGGTACTACAAATAATAATGCCCCGATTTGCATGTCGATTAAGGAAGCCGCACAAGGATTGATTAAAAAGGGAACGGAACCAGACCAAGGAATCCTGAATATGATTGAAATGGCTTTCAGAGCTTATGATCCATGTTTTTCGTGTGCAACTCATCGGCTTCCGGGTGAAATGCCTCTTATTGTTAACTTTATGAATAAAAAAGGAGAGTTAATAAGATCTGTTAGAAGAGACTGAGAGAATGAGTGAACGATAGAATGATTAAATGATGGACTCATTCTATAATTCTCTCATTTCATTTTTATATATAGAGGGATTATTATTATACTCAAAGAGATGGATATTATCTTCAAGGATAGGCCTTTAAAAATTCAAAATTAATATGATTGCCTCGAAAAAAATTTTATTTTTGTAAAAATGAAAAAATCAAACATTTACGCATTAAATCATTGTAACCAATGTCCTCTAATCCCGACATATTAATACTTGGCATGGGTAACGAAATCCAGTGTGATGATGGGATTGGAGTGAAAATTGTCAAATTACTAAATGGACGATTTACAAATGCTTCTATTCGTTTTGAAACATTGTGGGTAGGAGGGCTTGATCTTATTGAAGTTTTCGATGGTTATAAAACCATTATTATTATTGATGCAATAAAAACAGGTGAAAAAGAGCCTGGTTTTGTTTGGAATTTTACACCGGAGAATTTCAGGAATACTTTGCATTTATCAAATCTACATGATTTATCTTTCATTGAAGCACTTGAAACAGGAAGAAAATTAGGATATAAAATTCCTGAAACAATTCATGTTCTTGCGATTGAAATTGTTGAAGATTTGGTTTTTAGCAATGAGTTTTCATCCGAAATACAATATTGTTATGAAAAAATT
>CAZBSL010000043.1:0-16521 GCA_964494265.1 uncultured Bacteroidales bacterium | reverse complement strand
AAATAAGAAAATGAATATGTTCGGGATTTGCATATATTGAGTATAATTTTGATGAATTATTGTTTACAATTCCTGTTATATATTTTTCTATTCGAACACGGTTTTTTTCCAGTATTACTCCTTGCCGTGCTTGTGTAGTGAAAATAAAATGGGTGTACAGATTGTTGTATTTTATCTTCATATTAATAAGGTAATCCATGCGGACTAACTTCGTGTCATAAGGTTAAGAAAATGTGGTTGATACCATAAAGCTACTAAGGTTTAAAAACAAAAATAAGGTTTTTTTATTTCATGTGATTTAATTTGATCGTAAAAACCACTAAAGTAGAAATTATTTCCCAAACCTCCAGCAACTCAAAATAAATTTTAGCCAATTAACCTGCTTAAATTTACAAGAATTGCTTATTTTTGTAAAATATTTTAAAAACAGAAAACCTGAAATATTGATCATGGTTTTCCGTTTTTGAATATTAATCAAATGACAATAAATGCCAAGGAAACCAAATCAGTTTAAAACAAATTCTTTAAAAAAGGAAAAAACCGTCAAAAAAAAGAAAAGCAAAAAAAAGTCAGGGCAATCTTTTTTTAGTTTCTTTAAGAATCCTAAATTCTTAAAAATAACCGGTTTCTTTTTTATAGTTTTGTCAATATATTTGTTAATTGGCTTTGTTTCATATTTTTTTACATGGTGGAAAGATTTCGATAAAATTTCTTCATTATCGTTTGGCGAAATCACCGGAGATGTGAAAATCTATAATTGGACAGGGTATCTCGGAGCATATATTTCAAATTTCTTTATAAAAGAATTATTTGGAGCTTCTTCATTATTTTTTGTATTATTATTTTTTATATCTGGATTTAAGCTTCTTACAAAAATTTCAATATTTCCGATTGGAAAATCATTCAGATATTCATTTCTCGGTATAATTTGGTTCTCGCTTGCATTTTCATTTATTTTTAAAAGCTCGAATTATTTCATATTTGGAGGAATGTTTGGTTACCAATCAAATATTTTTCTTCATCAATATATTGGGAATATAGGTATTGGATTTTTTTTACTTTTTGTTTTAATAAGCTTTCTGATAATTGTTTTTAATTTTTCGTTAAATTTTAATTTTAAGAAGAAAGAAAAAGATGATTTTGAAGATAATTCATTTTCCGGAACAAATAGAGAAAAAAATGACAGATACAATACTGTTGAATATTCGATTTCGGAAGAAGATGGCATAAGTGATTCAATCGAAAACAAAGAAAAAGATGAAACAAATAATACATCTGATTTTGAAGATGTTAATTTAGATATTGAAAAAAAACCAAATAATAATAATGAAATCAATGATGGTTCGGCAATAGAATTGACAATAGAAAACCCCCAACCTGAAAAAGAAAAAAACGAAAATAAAAAAAACATTGTTGAACATCAGACAATAGATACTGAATATGACCCGACTCTTGATCTGGCAGATTATAGGTTTCCGGGTTTAGAGCTTCTCGATGATTATGATACGGGTGAGATTAGTGTTCAAAAAGAAGAACTTGAAGCAAACAAAGACAGGATTGTGGAAACTCTTCTTAACTATGCAATTAAAATAGATAAAATTAGAGCTACCATAGGCCCGACTGTAACACTTTATGAAATTGTTCCCGCTCCGGGCATTCGTATTTCAAAAATCAAAAACCTTGAAGATGACATCGCTTTAAGTCTTGCAGCTATGGGTATCCGCATCATCGCACCTATTCCGGGCAAAGGCACCATTGGTATTGAAGTCCCCAACCGTAAACCCGAAATAGTTTCCATAAAATCAATTCTTTCTTCAAGAAAATTCATGGAATCTAAATATGAATTACCTTTTGGCCTTGGAAAAACCATTTCAAATGAAAGCTTTGTTGCCGACCTCACAAAAATGCCACATATTTTAATGGCAGGCGCAACAGGACAAGGTAAATCGGTCGGGCTAAACGCCATCATTACATCGCTTCTTTATAAAAAACATCCGGCTCAGCTAAAATTTATTTTAATCGATCCTAAAAAGGTTGAATTGACTTTGCTCACAAGAATAGAAAGGCATTTTTTAGCACAACTGCCCGATGCCGAGGAAGCTATTGTTACAGATACAAGGATTGTGGTTCGCACATTAAATTCTCTCGGGATCGAAATGGATAATCGTTACGATCTTCTTAAAGATGCTCAAGTCAGAAACATTAAAGAATACAACACAAAATTCATCGCCAGAAAACTTAACCCTGAACAAGGCCATCGTTTTTTACCATATATTGTTTTAGTAATAGATGAATTTGCCGATTTGATTATGATGGCCGGAAAGGAAATAGAAATCCCGATAGCGCGTTTGGCTCAATTGGCACGAGCTATTGGAATTCATCTGATTATCGCAACCCAGCGTCCATCCGTAAATATAATAACAGGAACAATTAAGGCTAATTTCCCTGCTCGAATTGCTTTTAGGGTAATCTCAAAAATCGACTCTCGTACGATACTTGATAGTGGAGGTGCCGATCAATTGATTGGAAGAGGCGATATGTTACTTTCAACAGGAAACGACCTTGTTCGTTTACAATGTGCTTATGTTGACACACCTGAAATTGAAAGAATTACTGATTTTATTGGACAGCAAAGAGCTTATCCGCTTCCATATTATTTGCCTGATTGCCCTGATGAAGAAAGTATTTCCAGTCATGATTTCAATCCAAATGAAAGAGACGAGCTTTTTGAGGATGCAGCAAGAATAATTGTTTTAAATCAACAAGGCTCTACTTCATTATTACAAAGGAAATTAAAACTAGGATATAACAGAGCAGGAAGAATTATCGATCAATTAGAAGCTGCCGGAATTGTCGGGTCATTCGAAGGAAGCAAAGCCCGTGAAGTGAAAGTTGCTAATGAATTTGCTTTGGAACAATTTTTGAAAGATTTATAATAATGTACAATTATAAAAACTAAACATTACGCAAGCACAATTAAAAGAATAGCAATCAAAATAAACAGATTAATTATGAGAAAATTCTTAGTTTTAATTCTAATATCGTCCATTACAATAGGAATTTACGCCCAAAAAGATAAAAAAGCAACAACAATACTCGAAGACCTAAGCAGGCAAACCGAATCATATAAAACGATTGAAGTTGAATTTTTATATAAGATGGATAATGATGAATCAAATATTCATGAATCATATAAAGGTGAATTATTAGTTGAGGGTGATAAATATCGTTTAAATGTTGCCGGACAACTTGTTATTTCTAATGGAGAAACCATTTGGACTTATATTGAAGATGCCGAAGAAGTACAGATAAATTCAATTGAAGAAGGTGAAGAAGTATTTACACCAACAAATTTATTGGATTCTTATACAGAAAACTATAAATCTAAGTTAATTGGTGAAGAAAAAAGGGATGGAAAAAATATTCAAATAATCGAACTGATTCCTTATAAAAAGAAGAATTATTCGAAAGTTGAACTTATTATTGACAAAGACAAAAATCAGATAATTAGTTTTTCAATATTTGACAATAATAACAGTATTTACACTTATTTGATAACAAAATATGTTCCCGATGGTCATTTGAATGGAAATGAATTTATTTTTAATCCCGAGGATTATCCGGATGTTGAGATAATTGATATGAGGTAGTTAGCTGCAGCTTCAAAGAAATAAGGAAATATGGAAAGTTTAGTAAGGAAAGTTAAAGTAATTTTAAATTAAATATATAGGTTATGAGTGATTATACTTTTAATAACAAATACATTACAAAATCGGCAGATTTTATTCTTGAGCTCATTATAACAAAATTGAAAGAGAATAATTTTTTTATTGGAATAGGCCATGGAAAAAAATATAATATTATCCGGGTCAGTTCAGAAACTATTTATTACACTGGCAACCAAAAGAATCAGGGCGAACCGGAAGTTATGGATATCGCGGATTTGAAAATTGCCATTGAAGGAATAAAGAAGTTATCTGTTTTTAATACAAATTCAGATTTGCTGAAGGAAAAAATCCCAAATAGTTTATACCGAAAACGGACACCATTATTTGGTATCTTGTCTTATACAGAAATAATTATAAAGGTAGCAAATGAATAATTTTAAGTTAGTATAAAGTAGATTCTTTCTTAATTTTAGTGTGTTCAGAGTTTTATTGAATTTCCATCACTCCATTCATTTCATTATGAATACTAAAATTACTGAGTCTGGTTTTAAACCACCCAATAATTTTTTTGTCTAACTTTGTTCATAATACAAAGTGATACTTTATTTAAAAAAATAAATGAGTGTATTTCGTGAAAATAAATCAAAAGGCTTATCCGATAAAGAAATCCTAATTCAATTTAAAGATAAAAATTCAAGGAACTACGCCTTCGATTTACTTTGTAGAAAATACCAGCAACAAATATATTTTCATATAAGGCGAATGCTTATCGATCACGACGATACTAACGATGTTACTCAGGAAGTTTTTATAAAAATTTGGAAAAATCTTGACAAATTCCGTGAGGATTCCAATTTGTTTACTTGGATCTATCGCATTGCTACTAACGAAACATTCAGTTTTCTGAGAAAAAAAAGAACAAAATTATTTATCCCGATGCATGATGTCGAAAAAAAACTCTCTAATTCACTTACTTCGGATTCATTTTTTGATGGCGATGAAATTCAAATGAAATTGCAAAAAGCTATCTTAAAATTACCTAACAAGCAAAGGACTGTATTCAATATGAGGTATTTTGAAGAAATGCCCTATTTAGAAATGTCGGAAATTCTTGGTACTTCGGTGGGAGCTTTGAAAGCTTCATATCATATTGCAGTAAAGAAAATTGAAAATATCTTAACAAAAGATTAAACTTTTCTAAATTAAATCATTCAAATATAAAATGAATAGTAAAAAAGATAAATACGACCCTGATACAAAAGCTGAATTAGAGAGGCTTTCCGGAAAATTATCGGAATTAAATAAAAGTAATCCTTTTTCGACACCGAAAGATTATTTTGATGAACTTCCTCAAAAAATCAAAGCAAATTGCATTGCTAACGATCGAAAGCCCCTTTTAAATATATTTTTTGAATACATTTTTCAACCAAAATACGCAATCGGGTTTTCAATATTATTTATTGCGATTATTAGTGTTTCAATCATATTCTCAAATCAGAAAGATAATTCTCCAACTAATGAACTCTCAGAAGTTTCATGGGAAGATATTCTAAACACCGATCCTTTTTTCTTCGATGATTACTCAGAATTTGAACTTATTACAACTCTTGTGAGCCAAACAAACGAAAACTTGAATTTGCTTACTCCCTCTTCCGAAGAAAATATTTATGAAGAAGATTTAATTGAATATTTATCAAATGAAGATTACGAAATAGAAATTTTATATAATTTATAATATAATATCATGAAAAGAAAAACAATATATGATTTATTTATCAAAGTATTTGTAATACTTCTGATACTTTTTTTTACTACCGATAGTTTTGCCCAAGTTAAAGGCGAAAAAAAGAAGTTTAGAGACAAAATGAGGCAAAAAATTGAAGTCCAAAAAATTGCGTTTATCACAAATAAAGTGGATTTGACACCTGAGGAAGCTCAAAGTTTTTGGCCCTTATATAATGAATATGAAATAAAAAGGAAAAGCATTCAAAAGGAATTAGTTGACCGTCCTCCTCCGCCTCATGAAATAGTCAACGAAATGACTGACAAAGAGGCTGAACAAATAATTCAGGATCGTTTCTTGCAAGCACAGGGAATGCTTGATTTGAAAATTGAATTTTATGAAAAAATAAAAGATGTAATATCCGTAAAAAAAATCCTTATTCTTTTTGAAACTGAAAAAGAGTTTAAAAGAATATTATTTGAAAAAATTGAAGAACATCGTAACCCAAGAAAAAATCCAAGAAAAGAAGGTTGGTAAATTATTTCAGAGCACTGAAATTTTGGTTTTTTCTTTCATAATAAGAACATAATTGAATTTTTTGTTTTCTGAATTAAGATTTTGTTTTAAATTTAAAAGTTAAAAATTGCAAAAAACATATTAATTTATCGTTTTTTGCGTTCAGAAATATATCTTGCCGGATTATTAATTAAACAAAATAATATGACAGGGAAATTTTTACTTTTAAGAAAAAAGACTTTTTTCATAATTACAATTCCGCTTTTTTTTCTGTTTAACTCATGCTCTGTTGAATATAAAATTGCAAAAGAATTTACTGAGACAGAAAACAATATTTCACTATTGGTTTTTGCACCTGATTATATTTTTGAAAATAATTTAAAAATCTATGAATATCCTGTTTATGATTCACTTACCGATGATGAATTGGATTCAGCATTATTTTTCAATAGTATTTTTCTGAAGAATTTAGATGATTCAATATTTTTTGAAAATTATATGAACAATTTATACCTTGGGCTTTCAAGGTATGGAATCAAAGTTTTTCCGGAATATATGATTGACTCATTTTTATTGATTCAAACGGATGCATATATTCTGAATATTGCTCAAATTGAATTAGAAGAATATATAATGCCTTATACGGCTGAAGAATATTTTGGCGAATATTTGTATTCTGAAACCATCGACTTAAATGCAGTAAATATTAATTCTTGGTTTGAAATAACAAAAGTTAACGAAGATGAAAACGAAAAAAAAGTTTTGTATGCCTCGCATTTGGTTTTTGATGATTTGAGTGGGAGTTTTTCACAAAACATTTTTACGAGTGAAATTTCATTTTCCTATCTAATCGATCCAATGACCGAAAATGATATTTATAAATTAAGTGCTTTGCTTGGAACAAAATATGCCGGCTACACTTTCGACTATTTCTTAAATAATTATATAATCAAACATTTACCTGAAAATTATCATTCGGATAAGAATCTTCATTATAATCCATTCAGAAAAACATTAACTCCTGCTAATGACGATGGTTTCATTGAAATGTAAATTGCTTTTTGGATTTTGTTGATTACTATCTACAAAATTATTGTTTGACTTCTGTCAGGCCCAACCGAAATGATTGAAATAGGTATGTTTAGAAATTTTTCGATAAACTTTTTATAAGAAATTAATTCTTCAGGCAGCTCATCAACTTTTGAAACATCAGTAATTTGCTCGCCCCAGGCCTTTAAATTAGTGTAAACAGGCGAAACGAGTTCCTCAGAAATATCGAATGGTAAATATTCGATTTCTTTGTTCTCAAAATTGTATTTAGTGCAAACCTTTAATTCTTGAAAAGAACTTAGAACGTCTGCTTTCATCATAAACAGTTCAGAAACGCCGTTTAGCATTATCGAATATTTCAAAGCATTGAGGTCTAACCATCCGCAACGTCTGGCCCTTCCGGTGGTTGAACCAAATTCATTACCTAAATTTCTCATTTTTGCTCCAATGTGATCGTCTAATTCAGTTGGAAACGGGCCGCTCCCGACTCTTGTACAATAAGCTTTAAAAACACCAAACACATTATTTATTTTACTTGGTGCAATTCCCAAGCCTGAACAAACACCTGATGTTACTGTGTTTGAGGAAGTAACAAAGGGGTATGATCCGAAATCAATATCAAGTAAAGTTCCTTGGGCGCCTTCAGCTAAAACAGTTTTTCCATTATTCAAGCTTTCGTTAATATAATATTCGCTGTTAATTTGTTTGACTTGTTGAATTTGCTCAAGAGCTTCGAGCCATTTTTCTTCGTAATCAAAAAACGATAAATCATCAATCAGTAATTCACTATCATTGATTTTATAAAACTCAGCTAAGCGTAAGTGATGTTCTTTAAGCAGATTGTATCTTTTGAAAAAATCACTTCTGCAAATATCACCCATTCTTAAACCTGCTCTGCTTATTTTGTCGGTATATGTAGGCCCGATTCCTTTTAATGTTGAACCTATTTTTGCTTTACCTTTTTTTGCCTCCTGGACTGCGTCGAGCAAACGATGTGAGGGTAAAATTAAATGTGCTTTTTTTGAAATCATCAAATTATTTAATACTTCGATGCCTTCTTTTTCAAGCGTATTTATTTCCTGAAACAAAATATATGGATCAATAATAACTCCGTTTCCGACAATGTTTTGAGTTTTATTATTGAAAATTCCTGATGGAATTGTATGGAGAATAAATTTTTTCCCCTCGAATTCGATTGTATGGCCTGCATTAGGGCCTCCCTGAAAACGGGCAATAATATCATATTTTGGAGTTAAAACATCTACAATTTTACCTTTTCCCTCATCGCCCCATTGTAAGCCTAATAAAACATCAACTGACATATTTCTAAGTTTTTTAGTTTGTTATAATTATTTCTTTTTGTTTGTTGTTGGACTGTGAACAATTTGTAGGTATTTTTTTTTTAACTTTCTTTTTCCATAGAAAGTTAGGGAATGATGAGAGATTTCAACATCTAAATCTTGTTCAACAGATCTTTGAATTTCTAATAATCGTGGATCGCAAAATTCAAGAACTTTTCCGTCATCAACTGAAATAAAATGATCATGTTGTTTAAACATGAAAGCTTTTTCAAATTGGGAACAATTATTTCCAAAATGATGTTTAACAACAAGGCTACATGTTAATAATAGTTCAACCGTATTGTATAGTGTAGCTCTGCTAACTCTGTAGTTGTTGTTTTTCATTTTAATATAGAGAGTTTCGATATCAAAGTGCCCCTTAGTGGCATAAATTTCTTTTAATATTGAATATCTTTCGGGAGTTTTTCTATGCCCTGCCTTTTCTAAATACTCTGTAAAAATTTTTTTCACAGTTTCAAACGAATTTTCAGGATAATCCATTTTTTTATATTTTTTTTTGGCGTAAAATTAGGATTTTTTTTGTTAATTTAGAATAAATAAAAATAATAAATTCGATTATTCACTTTCTAATATTGCCGTATTTTGTATTCTTAAGACATTTTTTATTCCCTTAATTTTCTTCAATCTACTGATCAAGTCGTTTAAATTGTTGATGTTAATAACATATAAAACAACTGTTGCTTCAGCAATATCTCCTTTGCTTTCGAGGTGGAATGATTTTATTTTTAGATTTAATTCTGAAGAAATAATATTTACAATATCTTTTATTAAACCAATTTTATCGAGACTTAAAATTTTTATTCCGGCTATAAATGACAAAGAACCTTTATTTGACCATTTTGCTTTAACAATTCGATTACCGAATTTCGACATCTGGGTAATTGCAATTTTACAGTTTGTTCTATGAATTTGAATCGTATTTTTATTTAATACAAAACCGATTGCATCATCACCCGGAATGGGTTTGCAACATTTAGCTACCAAATAATCAATTTTTTCTAAATTAATATCTAACAAATCCTGTGACAAAGTTCCTTCCGATTTGCTAACAAGGCTGTCAGAAAATGTTTTAATTTCATTGCTTTGTGATTTTATAAATGGTAGTTTAAAATAACTTAACCATCCGATTCTTTCATCGTCTAAATAAAATTTTCGAAGTTCTTTTATGCCGATTTCTCCAAGTGCAACATTGTAATAGAGGTCAATAAGACTTGGTAGTTTTGCAAAATCTTGATATTCCTTAATAATTTGTTTATCAAAATCTATTTTCAGTTGTGAAAAATATTTTTTCAGTAAGGTCTTACCTTTTTCTTTATATTTTCTTCTTTCTTCTTTTATGGCTTGTTTGATGTGAGTGTTTGCCCTTGCCGTAACAACATAATTAAACCAATCATCTTTTGGGATTTGCTTTTTCGAGGTAATAATCTCTACTTGATCGCCCGATACTAATTTTTGGTTTAAGGGAGCTAATTTATGGTTTACTTTACCGGCAATACAAGTGTTACCAATATGAGAATGAATGCTATAAGCAAAGTCTAAAGTAGTTGCCCCTACCGGAAGAGTTATTATTTCTCCTTTTGGTGTAAAAACAAAAATCTCATCCGAGAATAAATCTAATTTAAAACTATCGAGGAAGTTTAATGCGTCTGCCTCATTGTTATGTAATAATTCACGAATTTTATTTAACCATTCGTCGAGGCCCGTTTCCGTATCATCTTCATTTTTATATTTCCAATGAGCAGCATATCCTTTCTCGGCAATTTCATTCATGCGGATGCTTCTTATCTGAATTTCAACCCACTTGCCGGTTTTACTCATAACGGTCGTATGCAAAGCTTCATAACCATTGGCTTTTGGGATGGAAATCCAATCTCTTAAACGATCGTGATTAGGCCTGTAAAAACCTGTAATAATTGAATACACTTTCCAGCAATCTGCTTTCTCATCAGATAATGGTGAGTCGATCAATACTCTGATAGCCATCAGATCATAAACTTCTTCAATTGGAATTTCTTTTTCATTCATCTTTCTCCAAATCGAGTTTACAGATTTTTCTCTGTTGATGATCTCGTATTTGATTCCTTGTTCGCCAAATGCCTTTTTTAAAGGATAAACGAATTGATTAATAAATCGACTGCGATCTTCCTTTGATTCCTTAAGTTTTCTTGATATTGTTTGATAAACTTCAGGCTCGGTATATTTTAGAATTAAGTCTTGCAATTCGCTTTTTATGGCATATAATCCAAGACGGTTGGCCAAGGGTGCATATAAAAAACTTGTTTCGGATGCAATTTTTATTTGTTTATTGGGTGGCATTGCATCTAATGTTCTCATATTATGCAATCTGTCGGCAAGTTTGATTAGAATAACTCTAACGTCATCCGAAAGGGTCAATAATAATTTCTTATAATTTTCAGCCTGGTATGATGCTTTTGATTGGTCAAAAATTTCCTTTATTTTCGTCAATCCATCAATAATTTTTGCAACTTTTTCACCAAATATATTTTTTATATCCGCCAGGCTGTAATCAGTATCTTCTATAACATCGTGAAGTAAAGCACAAACTATTGAAGTTGCTCCAAGCCCAATATCACCGGCAGCAATTCTGGCCACTTCAAGAGGGTGGTAAATATAAGGTTCACCGGTTCTTCGCCGCATATCTTTATGAGCCTCAGCAGCAAAATAAAAAGCTTTACGAACAAGCAATCTGTTTTCTTTAGTTTTTGTAGAAGTCCATGCGCGTAATAATTTACTGTAACGTTTTAAAATTTCTTTTCTTTCTATTTCCGGGTCAACATTATACATATTATTAATTACAATAAATTTTCAAAAGTTTTAATAGGAACAAAATTACATTAAATAATTTTTTAAACGAAAATATTATTTTGCCAGTCCAATTAGTTTCATTGCAAAATTCACAATTTTCAACAAAATATTAAGAAAAATGTATCTTTGTGAGCTTGAAGATTAGCATTTTTTTCAAGTAAGAAATTAAAAGACTGATTGTTGGTGAAGACCTTTTTTATATTATTAGTAACTTTTTTTGTTTCATTAAATTACAGCTTAGCTGATGGAAATGAAAAAGCCGGTAAAAAGAACAATAAAATCAATCCTAAATATATTGTCAGTTATAAATATTTGCTTACAAGTCGTTTTTATTTACTAAACGAAAGTATTGGTTTTCAGGTAAAACCAAAAGGTGCTGAGAAAGGAATTTTGTTTAAACCAAATATTTATACAAAAGTAGGTTTAGCGGGTTTTTATAAATGGTTTGGATTTGGATTGGCTATTCGGAGCCCGTTTTATGAACGAAATGAAGATATTAAAGGGAAAAGTAAAATAATTGACCTTAGAATTAATGCTTACGGAAAAGCAATTGCTGCGGAAATTTCTATTCAGGACTATAAAGGTTTTTATATTGACAATCCTGATGAAATTTATGATAGTTGGTCGGTAGGAGATAAATATCCAAAGCGTCCGGACATTAGAATTTCTTCTAAGAGTGCAATAATTTATTATATTTTCAATTATAGAAAACATTCGATTAGGGCGGCTTACCTTCAAAACGCAAGGCAATTAAAAAGTTCAGGCTCACTAATGCTAATGCCGGCGGTTTTGCTTTTAAAACTTTCTGCCGATTCATGTATTATTCCGCTTTCATATATAGATAAATATAATATCGACCCGAGTGAGCAAATTAGAAGTGGTAATTTTCAATTGTTTGGTGTGTCGTTAGGATATTCATATACTTTGGTAATGCTTAAGAAATTTTATATTAATGCCTCATTTTTACCGGGATGTTTTCTTCAAAAATACAAATATGAAAACAATGCGGGAAGTGAGAAACGAGAAAAATTAACATTATTATGGCTTGGAAGGCTTGCTTTTGGATATAATTCGGATAAGTTTTATGCCGGACTTGGAGGAGTGTTTGGTTTCAACAGCACTCCGATTCCAATTCTTCAAACTAATTTTCATTACAATATGAATCAAATAAGGCTGTGGATTGGTACACGTTTCGATGTGTTTAAGAAGAAAAATAAATAATCATTCACAATTTAAGGCGGGCTTAAAATATCTGTAATGATTTAAAATAATTCTCTGTGTCTCTTTTTTGACTTTTTGTGAAATATCTATTAAACAGAGTTTCACAAAGAAAAACTCAAAGTTACACCAAATAATTTCGCAACTGATAATTTTAATACAGTTGGCTCATGTATAAAAAAAACACAAGAATTTTTGAAAATCCTCGAAATTTTTATTTACCTTTATAAAATTCCGGCAAAACAATTAATAGCTGGCATAGTTTTTAACTTAAATTAAATAGTAATGAATATTAAATATTTATGTCCTCATTGCAGAAGCGAAATAAATCCCTATCAAAACATTATCTTATCAGCAAAAACAAAAAATAATCATGTTGGCCTGGTATTATTACACGAGGAAATGGGAAACTATTCTGTTATCGTAAGTCCTTCGTTTGAAGTTGAAGTTGGTGAAATTGTTGATTTTTTCTGCCCGGTTTGCCACGAGAGTATAAATACTGAGAAAGGAGGGCACTTCGCAACTTATGTCAGAATAGATGAACAGAATATTGAGTCAAACCTGATTATCTCAAGAAAGTATGGCGAAAAATGCACTTATAAAGTTGATGAAACTAAAAAGGTGGAATCTTATGGCGAGTCTGCTAAAAAATATCTAAATCCGGAGTGGTTTTTATTTAAGGATTAGGAAAGCATTGCTCAGTAATAAATGCGAATCATGGGTAGAAAATTGCCAGAGCATGGCTTAAAGCCAAGTCTTGAATATTTTACTTAAGCCTTGATTTGAAATCGTTGGTATAGTGAACAAAAAGTAGAGTGTTTTTTTCAACAAAGATTATCACGGAATTTTTCACACAAAGTTTAATAATAAAGGCAAAGTAATTAATTCATATTCAGCCTTAGTTCTTTAAATTCGTAAAGCCAATCTAAAGCACCCTCAGTTTTTTTCCATATTGACCACGTTTCATAAACATAAGAAATTGCCTCATTTTCGTCACCTCGTCCAATATATTGTGGTAGTTCATTAGGCAATTTTTTATTCCCTAACATATAATCAATTACAAATTCATTGCTATTGTATGCTTTTAGCAATTTCTTTTCACTTGCTGCTGTTTTCCCTAATTTCATAAAATTATACAATGCATTATTGTAATTCCAAACAGCACAATCTTCATCTTCATTTTTTTCTATAAACAATTCAAATTTGGTCAAATCATCTTTATCTAACAATAAAGTTGATAATAAGTATCTAATTCCTTGATTATCGCCAGAATTTAGTTCTAACATTTCTTCATAGATTTCAATTGCTCTATCAACTTCTTTTTTAGCACACCAACAGTCTGCAAGTCCAGCTTTTGCACGCATATAAGGCCGTGTTTCCAAGATTCCCCAGAAATGCCCTTTTTCTTCTTTGAAAAACTTCTTCCCAAGTGACTTTTCGCCGGCATTAATTGCTCTCTCATACATCTTAATTGCTTTCTCAAGGTCCTTTTCTATGCTTGCTAAATAATTGTATGCATCTGCATTATCGGGGTCTAATTCAAGAGCTTGTTTTACTAATTTTTTCCCTTTTGAGATAGGTTGTTCATAGGCATCAATGACTAAATCCTGAGAACGTCCTTTTTTATCTGTCCTTTCAGGTAAATCGTCAAGACTTTGTCCCATCATATTGCTTAGAAAATTATTAATTTCATCTGTATTTTGAAAATCTTGCTTTTTAATTTCTTCCATTATTTTTGCAAGATCTTTTTCTGTGCTCATTCTATTAGTATTTTTCTTTTTGCTCATTTTTTTTTATTTTGATCAAGGTTTAGCAAATATAGCCATTATCTGTTATTTGGGGTTATGTTTGTTGTTGGCATTTCGTGCTTTATTAATCTCCTTTCAATCTTTTAATTTCTTTATCAAAGTCTGATTGAAAATTTTGGTCTTGAATTGTTCTATAATTTTCATATTCTTTCTCTGCTTTCAGTTTTGCTTCTAATGAAGAAATTTTCCCTTTGTCTTTAAGAATCGGAAAACTTGATAATTTCAAGAACTGATTTAGAAAATTAATCCATTCTTCCATTGTTGTTGGAATCTGCCGTTCTGCTCTACTTTCAGCCAAGTCAAGATATGCAGAAACAATACGATTAAGTTCTTTTATATGCTGTTCGTTTAAATAATTCTTGGCAATCGAAACATCTGATTTTAATATTTTTCTATCTGGTGCATATTTCCAATTAGTCAAACCCATGTAAAGTTTGGTAGCATCAACTGAGGAATAAATAATCTCTGCTGCGGTTTTTCCTGTAATTGCCCAATGAAGTTTGTTTTGAACCATTGCAAAAAAGTCTTTTGTTAGTGAGTCTGAATTATCATAATCTATCGAAAGTGCATAAATGTCTGTAACCTTTTGATAAAATCTTCTTTCACTTGCACGAATTTCTCGAATCCGTTCAAGTAACTCATCAAAATAATCTTTTCCGAAATGCTTTCCTTGCTTTAATCTTTCGTCATCAAGCACGAAACCTTTGATTATGAACTCTTTTAATGTTTTGGTTGCCCAAATGCGAAACTTTGTTGCTTTGTTAGAATTTACACGATATCCAACTGCAATTATAGTATCAATATTGTAAAATGTTGTCTTATAGTTTTTCCCGTCTTCAGCAGTATGTTCCAAAATGGAACTAACTGAATCTTCCACTAATTCATCGCTGTCAAATATGTTTTTTAGATGTTTCGTAATTGCTGGTCTTTGAACTCCGAATAATTCACTTATTTTCTTTTGAGTCATCCAAAACGTCTCGTCATGATAGAAAACTTCAATTTTTACATTTCCATCATCTCCTTGGTAAAATATGATTTCAGATTCTTTTGCCATTTAAATTTTTCTTTCAAAAGTAGTCATTTTCACTTTATTTTCATTTATATACTGCACTTTCTCAGCAAGAATGTTAATGGTTTGGCTATGTGTAGTGCGGGTTTTCGAAGCACTTCACTTTCAAACTTGCAATGAGCCAATTCGTTTATTCATATTTTCTTTTTTTTCGCCAATCGTCAAAGACGAATTGGCGGTGTTGCAACAAAGAACTGCGGTTGAATTACCTTCTGAACCCCGCATTACATATGACACTTTATTAGGTGCTGATTTTTTTAATTTTCAGTTTCAAATTTGTCTTGTCAATGTCAACTTTATTGATAGCTACATCTTTTGGATAATCATTTCGCTTCAATGTTTTTAATAATTCTTTTTTTTGATGCTCAAGCACTTTGTATCCTAATACAATTTCCTTAATGTTGCTTTTATCAAATGTACAGTAATCATTATCATTTATGTTTACTGCTCTTATTTCCTTTTCATATTGCCACTCAGTCATTTTTGTTGTAAGCCAATAAAATAGAACCCTATTTGAATCCTTAGTAAATTTTACAACTTCTAATTCTTTTGGGTAATTGACAGGATATAAAACAAAGTCATTTTTATATTTAATTGGGAATTCAAATCCGACACATATTCCTTTGTGATAATCGCCGTAGTGTGCCCAAAGTAAATTATCCTTATTTGTTTCAGAAAAACAATAAATTCTTTTTTTTGCTTTCTGATAATGTAAAGAATCTATAAGATGTTTTTTATTGCATTTTTCTAAAATTAACCTCTTTTCTTTCCTGTTAAAAAGCAAAGTGTTCAAAAACTCTTTCATTTCCTGCTTAGAGATGTCAATATCAAATAGAATTGGATTACAGTCAAATGGGTCATTGAAATTATTTGGAGAACTGAATTTTAGACTATTGTTTTTAATCAAGTATTTCAATCCATTTTCAAATGAAATATATTTATAAATCCTCTTTACTGTCAATATTTTCAATAGACCATTAAACGTTAATACTTTTAATTCATCTTCAGTTACTATTTTCATATGCAGAGTTCTTCTTCAAAATTTGCACCTAACTTCTAAATAATTAATACATTATGCGCATTATTTCCCATTTGTCCATTGTAGTTATCTTTGTTAAATTACAGATTAGCAAGACATTCTTTATGTTGAAATGAATACTCATAGTTTTTATAATACAAATTTATATAAAATTATTAAATATTCAAGTTATCTAAAGGATTTTTTTATTTTTTCATCCTCTCATTTAGTCACTTAATCATTCAGCGAATAGTCTTAAATCAA
>CAZBSL010000042.1:6956-16775 GCA_964494265.1 uncultured Bacteroidales bacterium | reverse complement strand
TTTTCAATCATCAATCGAAATTGACCTATCCGAAATTACCAAAGGAGTTTATCTTTTCAGCATTAATAATAAAGATTTTAAGAAGATTAAGAAGATTGTAATTCAATAATAAAACGAGTACTTCATTAATAAGAGAATTATTGAATCAGGTTTGTATATTTTGCATACTTCTTAAATAATCACTTTTACCGGACAGATTAAAGTAAAACTCTCTTTCTATGTAAGATGATTAAATTTTTAAAAAAGATCATTAAATTTTTATTTATTTTAAGTATTTTTACATATTATTAACAATAAATTGGAAAGTATTTACTAATTGTGTTAACTTGAAAAAAATAAAGTGTTATGAAAACGAAAGACTTACATCCTTTGGGAGAAATTTAGGAACAAATTATATGTTTTATTTGATAATTTGTCGAGAAAAATTCAAATTAATAAGGCAAATGAAATTAAAAATGGATTAATATTTTAATATATTATAAAGACAAAAGAAAATATGATAAATTCAAAAAGTGGAAAAAATAAAGTGATTTTTAATAAGGGACTCGGTAGATTGATAATGATTATATTATTACTATTCTCTATCGTACCATGTGCTATTTTAAGTACAATTATCGGAATTGACGGATATATTGGAATGAATAAAGTCAAGCAAAATTCAATTTCGACACTAACATCCCTGAAATCAATAATTTTAAACGATTTTTTTGAGAAAACTCAAAAAGATATTTTATTTGAATCTTCAAAAACTGATAACATTATTCTGTTTTCTGAATTAAACAAAATAATTGATCCAAATAATATTGATTTGAAAAATCTTACACACGATGAAAATTGGAAGAATATTCACGGAGACCTATTGAAATGTCATCAGGACTTAATTAAAAATAATGATTATAGTGATTTTTTATTTTTAGACATAAAAGGTAACGTATTATATAATGTGACAGAGGACGATGTTCTGGGAACGAATTTATTAAAAGGTAAATATGCTCAAATTGATTTTAGTAATTCTTTTAAAAAGGCAATAGAAAGCCATAAACCGATAATTACAGATATTGTTGAATATGGACCTGATAGAAAGTTGGTTAATTTTATTTTAAATGGAGTTTACAAAAACGAACAGCTTATAGGAATAATAGCTATTCCATTGCCATTAAGTAAATTGAATAAAACTTTGAAAGATTCTAAGGGCATGGGAGAAACCGGAATTGTGTACTTTATCGGTAAAGATTTGTTAATGCGATCCTCGCCACGATTTGAAGATAATTCTGTTGTTCTTAATAAAAAGATTGAGAGTAAAACTACTGAAAATTGGAAAAATGAAAGCGAGAACTCAAACAAACCATATCAAAATTTTAAAGGAGATATTGTAATAGGTAATTATTCAAACTTAGAAATTTTAAAAGAGCTTGGATTAGACTGGGTATTGATAACTGAAATCAATGAATCTGAGGCTGATCCTGTTTCAAGGATGATGACGAATGATATAATATTTTTAACACTTGCAATTATTATTATTGCAATAATTTTAGCATTAATCATTACTATTAAAATAGTATCTCCAATAATAAAACTAACAAATTGGGCAAAACAGGTGAGTAATGGAGATCTTTCCTATGAAAACATCAAACTTCCAAATAACGAAATGGGTGAGATGAACCAAAGCTTTAGAGATGTTGTAACAACTTTCCGGTCAATATCTGAAGTTGCTGAAGCGATTGCTGTTGGGGATTATAATAAATCTGTTCCTATACGAAGTGAAAAAGACCAATTAGGAAAATCCGTCAATCAGATGAAGGATAAATTAGAGGCCGCCAGACTTGAAAATAAAAAATCCATTTGGATTAAAGACGGTACGACTCAATTAAATGAAAATATGAGAGGAGATTATGATGTTGTTACTATCTCGAGAAACATTATCACTTTCATTACTAAATATCTTGATGCCCAGATCGGTGCTCTTTATTTATCTGATGAAGATATGACTGAGTTAAAACTTACTGCCAGCTACGCATTTTCAACAAGAAAGGGTACTAATTTTAAAATAAAATTTGGAGAGGGATTGGTTGGACAGGCTGCATTTGAAAAGGAAATGATTTCTCTAACTGAAGTACCTGATGATTATATCCGCATTAAATCAGGGCTTGGAGAAATAGCCCCTCATAATATTGTTGTTGCTCCTATTGTTTTTGAAAATAAATTGATAGGCGTTATTGAAATTGGTTCTTTAAAAGAGTTTGATAAATTTCAACTTGAATTTTTACGTTTGATCATGGAAAGCATTGGAATTAGTATTAATTCATCAACCACAAGAAGCGAATTGCAAAACATGCTTCGAATAACATCTGAGCAGGCCGAAAAACTTCAAACCCAGCAAGAAGAACTCAAAATCAAGAACGAAGAGTTGCAAACTCAGCAAGAAGCGCTCAAGATCAGGAATGAAGAGCTACAGGTTCAACAGGAAGAGCTTAGAGTTTCTAATGAAGAACTTGAAGAACAAACCGGAGCTTTACAAAAATCTGAAGAAAATCTTAAAACACAGCAGGAAGAACTTCGGGTAATCAACGAAGAATTAGAAGAAAAAACAACATCATTGGAAACACAAAAAAAGAAAATCTCAGACAAAAACATGGAGCTTGAGGTTGCTCGTGATAATATTGAGCAAAAAGCTAAAGAGCTTGAGGTTTCAAGTAAGTATAAATCAGAGTTTCTTGCCAATATGTCTCATGAACTTAGAACACCGTTAAACAGTCTGCTTATACTTTCCAGAGATCTTGCAGATAACAAAAGCGAAAACCTTTCAGACGACCAGATTGAATCATCTGAAATAATTTATAAAAGTGGCAAAGACCTTTTAGTCCTTATCAACGAAATTCTTGATCTATCCAAAATAGAAGCAGGGAAAATGCATCTTAATTTGGGAAATATAAAACTCCATACAATTAAAGAAAATATCCTCTTTCAGTTTAAACCAGTAACAAATCAAAAACAATTGTCATTGAAAGTGAATATTGATAATAATGTTCCGGAAATTATAGTAACGGATATACAACGTCTGGAACAGATCATAAAAAACCTTATGTCGAATGCCATAAAATTTACTGATGAGGGTGAGGTCAATTGTCATATTCACTTACCCGACCCCGGTGTTGATCTGTCTCGTAGTGGGCTTGATGCTGATGAATCGCTTGCAATCTCAGTTATAGATACAGGAGTTGGAATACCAAAAGACAAACAACTTGCTATTTTTGAAGCATTCCAACAAGTTGATGGAGGCACATCAAGAAGGTATGGGGGAACAGGCCTTGGGTTGTCTATTTCAAGAGAGCTTGCTAAGTTATTAAGGGGTGAGATACTACTTAGAAGCGAACCCGGTAAAGGATCAACATTTACTTTATATATTCCTTTAGACCTTAAGAAGAAAGAATCTGAAACTGAAAAGGATGATGAAGAGATTTATGAGGCACCCCAAAAAACTATAAAAACAAAAAGCAAAGAACATGTAGAATTAGTATTACAAAATGTTCAAAAACCAACATTAGTTAAAGATCTGAAAGGAATTGATGATGACCGAAATAATATTAAAAAAAATGATAAAGTAATTCTAATTGTTGAAGATGATTTAGATTTTGCAAAAATTCTTTTAAAACAAGGACATAAAAGTGGTTTTAAATGTATTGCAAGTCCAAGTGGAGAAGATGGATTAATTTTAGCTGAAAAATATATTCCAGATGCGATTATTCTTGATATAAAACTTCCAGGAATTGATGGTGTAACGGTTCTTGATAAATTAAAAGGCAACCCAAAAACACGTCATATTGCTGTTCATATTATGTCCGCTATCGAAGAAACCATAAGTGTGTATAAAAAAGGTGCTATCGGTTACCTGACAAAACCGGCAAAATCTGATGACATTATGAATGCCTTCAATAAAATTGAAGGCTTTATTGACCGTAAAATGAAAAATTTACTTATTGTTGAAGATGACGATAATATGAGGAAAAGCATTAAAGTAGTTATTAGTGAAGTTGACTTAATAATATCTGAAGTGAAGAGCGGCCAGGAAGCAATTGAAACATTAAAAAACAAAACTTTTGATTGCATGATTCTTGACCTTGGATTGCCGGACATGAGTGGTTTTGATGTTTTGAAAAAACTTGAAGAGGATAAAAACATTGAAATTCCTCCAATCATTGTTTATACCGGCAAAGATCTTACAAAAGAGGAAAACGATGAACTTCAAAATTATACAAATGCAATCATTATTAAGGGAGTGAAATCCGCTGAAAGGCTTTTAGACGAAACTGCACTTTTTCTTCACCGTGTGGTTGACGACTTACCTGACGATAAGCAAAAAATCATTACAAATTTATATGATAAAGAAAAATTATTCCATGATAAAAATATTCTTCTTGTGGATGACGACATGCGTAACGTTTTTGCATTATCTAAGGTACTAAAAGGACAAGGAATAAATGTAGTCAAAGCTGTAAACGGACAAATGGCATTAGACATTCTGGAAAAAAATTCTGAAATCGATCTTGTTCTTATGGATATTATGATGCCTGTAATGGATGGCTATAATGCAATAAAAATTATTCGTAATAAAATGAAATTAATCAATTTACCAATTATTGCCCTTACCGCAAAAGCAATGAAAGATGATCGTCAGAAATGTATTGATGTCGGTGCAAACGACTATATGGCAAAGCCTGTCAATATCGAAAAATTGCTTTCGCTTATGCGTGTTTGGTTATATAAATAATTATTAAAATGAAAGAAAAAACTAAAATATTAATTGTTGACGATAAACTTGAAAATCTGATTGCTCTTGAGAAAGTACTTAATGTCTTCGATGTCAATTTTATCAGAGCTTTTTCTGGTAATGAAGCACTTTGTATGACATTAATGCACGATTTTGCTTTGGCAATTGTTGATATTCAAATGCCCGAAATGGATGGTTATGAAACTGTTGAACTGATGCGGCAGGAAGAAAAAACCAAATTATTACCCATAATATTTGTTTCAGCTATTTATACTGAAGATTTTCACATTGTTAAAGGAATAGAAACAGGAGCGGTTGATTTTATTCCAAAACCAATTGTACCTATAATTCTGCGCGGTAAAGTTAAAGTATTTCTTGATCTTTATATTCATAAAACTAATCTTGAAGATATAGTTGAGAAACGAACTTTGGAACTTAAAAAAACAAATAAAAAACTAAAACTGGAAGTTGCAGAAAGAAAAAAAGCCAATTTAATTGCTGAAGAAGCAAAAGCAAAAGCATTGATGGCTGATAAACATAAATCAATTTTTTTGGCAAATATGTCCCATGAAATCCGAACACCGCTTAACGGAATTATTGGTATGACAGAAATATTAAAACAGACTAAACTAAATAAAACACAAATTGAATATGTTGACATAATTAGTTTCTCCGGATCCAGTCTGGTAAGTATTATTAATGATATTCTTGATTTTTCGAAAATAGAATCAGGACAGATCCAACTCGAAAATATTAATTTCAACTTGCATAATAAAATTGATGACACTTACAAACTATTAAAGCACAAGGCAGAAAACAAAAACCTTAAACTTGATATTAAAATAGACACATCTGTGCCAACATTTATTGTCGGTGATTCACTCAGACTAAAACAAATTTTTATTAATCTGGTAAATAATGCAATAAAATTTACCGAAAAAGGAAGCGTTGTGCTTGAAGTCAGTACCGTTTCAAATGATGGCAATACCGTTAAATTAAATTTCAATGTTATTGATACGGGAATTGGAGTTTCTGAGCAAGGGAAAACAAAACTCTTCAAAGAATTTTCTCAAACCGATGCCTCAATTTCAAGGAAACATGGAGGTACGGGGCTTGGTTTATCAATTTCTAAAAACCTTGCCAAGATGATGAATGGAGACATTGGAGTAACCAGCGAAGAAGGAAAAGGTTCTACTTTTTGGTTTACGGCTGTTTTTAAAATTGGAGAAAAATCAGATGAAAAGGATGAAAGTAAAAATATTCAAGATGAAGGATTATCTACAAAAAGGAAACTAAAAATACTTCTTGCTGAGGATAATAAGATAAATCAGCGTGTTGCCATTGTAAATCTTAAAAATTTGGGACATAAAGTTGATTTAGCCAACAATGGAAAAGAAGCTGTAGAACTTTTTAAAAAAAACCTGTATGATATCGTACTTATGGATATTATGATGCCCGTAATGGATGGGATAGAATCAACCCGGCTAATTAGAGAAATACAAGATAACCAAGCTATAAAAAAAGGAATACCTATTGTTGCAATGACTGCAAATGCATTGAAAGGAGACCGCGAAAAACTTTTGGCACAAGGAATGAACTCTTACATAAGCAAACCTTTTAGTCGTGATCAACTTAAGGTGGTTTTGCTAAATCCGTTTGGGCTACACTAATACGAAAATTACTTACCATGAGTGATAAACCAAAAATACTAATAGTTGACGATAAGGTAGAAAACCTTATTGCCCTTGAAAAACTTTTAAATGATTTTAATGTTGATTTTATCAGGGCATTATCAGGAAATGAGGCCTTGGTCAATGCTTTAACTCACGATTTTGCTCTTGCAATCATCGATATACAAATGCCGGAAATGGATGGTTACGAAACCGTTGAATTGATGCGTCAGGAAGAAGGTACAAAGTATTTACCGATTATATTTGTGTCAGCGATTTACAAAGACGATTTTCATGTAATTAAAGGTATTGAGTCAGGAGCTTATGATTTCATTTCTAAACCAATAGTTCCTGAGATATTAAGAGGTAAAGTTAAAGTTTTCCTCGATCTGTTTATTCAAAAAAGAGAGCTTGAACGAATGAATGCCGAATTGAAAATTGCAAAAAATAAAGCTGAAACTGCAACCCAAACCAAATCCTTATTTCTTGCAAGTATGTCCCATGAGATTCGGACTCCGCTTAATGGGATAATTGGCATGGTTGATATAATGAAACATACCGAACTTACATTAGAACAACAAGAGTTTATTGAAATTATCAATATTTCAGGAGACAACCTGCTTTCAATCATTAATGACATTTTGGACTTTTCAAAAATCGAATCAGGCCAAGTTGATTTGGAAAATATAATATTTAATATTTATAAAGAGATTAATGATATAATAAAGCTATTGAATCTGAAGATAAAACAAAAGCAATTAGAAATGATCACCGAAATTCATCCTTCAGTTCCAAAGTTTCTTAAAGGTGATCCCCTTAGGCTTAAACAAATTATTATTAACCTATTAAATAATGCAATCAAGTTTACTCATTCCGGAAGTATAACTCTAACAGTAAATAATTATCAGGAAAATGATTTAAAAAATTATAAGAAAGGAAAAAAAAATAAACTTATTTTTAAAGTAATTGATACGGGAATAGGGATTTCAGAGAAAGGAAAATGCAGGCTTTTTAAAGTGTTTTCACAAACAGATATCTCTACTTCAAGAAAGTATGGGGGTACAGGTTTAGGGCTTGCCATATCTAAAAATCTATCTAAAATGATGAATGGTCAAATAGGTATTGAGAGTAAAGAAGGAGTTGGTTCAACTTTTTGGTTTACTGCTGAGTTTGAAATATCGGAAACTCCCCCAATAGAGATTAAAGAAATTGTTAAAAAAGAAAACAAGAAGGACCATATCCTGAATATTCTACTTGTTGAAGACAATCTGATCAATCAGAAAGTGGCGATTTTTAATCTAAAAAATCTTGGTCATAATGTTGATCTTGCAGAAAATGGGAAAATTGCTGTTGAAAAATTTAAAAAAAACAATTATGATCTTATTTTTATGGACGTCCTAATGCCTGTTATGGACGGAATTGAAGCAACTCAAAAAATACGAGAATTTGAAGAAGCCTCCCATTCTAAAAAGCAAATTCAAATAATTGCAATGACTGCTATGGCACTAAAAGGCGAACGAGAGAAATTGATTGCTAAAGGAATGAATAATTTTATAAGCAAACCTTTTAAACCGAATGATTTGACAAAAATGCTAAAAAATATTTTTTGAGATTTAAAATGAGATTTTTGATCTAAGTACATAAAAAGAGAATCTTCTATCACAACATATTAAAACTTAAGATTGAATTTCCAAATCATAAAGTTTGGAACGATATTATCTGAATTGATTTCATATTTTGAGTCCTGTTAATTTTGTAAGGTGATTTAGCGATAAAAATGTAATTTCGCCATGTTTTTAAAAATATTATGATTCGATTTATATGCCCTTAATTGCATTACGTATTCATATTAAAGGTTTGGTTCAAGGAGTTGGTTTTCGGCCATTTATTTATAGGCATGCAAATAGCTTTAATTTAAAAGGTTCGGTTGAAAACCGTAACGACGGTGTAGTAATTTTTGTTGAAGGCCCTAAAAATAATGTAGAGAATTTTCTTAATTCAATAAAAAAAGAAGCTCCACCGGCCTCAAACATAAATTCAATTGCTTCTGAAAATTGTTCAGTAAATAATTTTAATGAATTTAAAATTATTAAAAGCACAAACAAATCGGAAGAAATTACCGAGATAAGTCCCGATATCGCTGTTTGTAATGATTGCCTCGAAGATATGAAAACACAGCCGCATCGCATTGATTATCCGTTTATAAATTGCACTAATTGCGGGCCTCGTTTTACAATTATTCAAGACTTGCCCTACGACAGGGAAAAAACAACAATGAAAGTTTTTCCGATGTGCGAAAAATGCCGAAGCGAATATGAAGATGTTCTTGACCGAAGATTTCATGCACAACCGGTAGCTTGCAATGATTGCGGCCCGATTTATTCACTTACTTACAAAGACAAGAAAACCACTAAGCTAAATGAAATTTTAAATATTTCAGCTAAACTTATAGAACAAGGAAAAATTCTTACAATCAAAGGCCTTGGCGGATTTCATCTTGCCTGCGATGCTCAAAACGAAGAAGCTGTTAAGCGATTAAGAAAGGCTAAAAATCGCGATGGGAAACCTTTCGCAGTTATGTTTGCAGGAATTAATGAATTAAAGGAATTTACGAATGTAAATAATAAAGAAATCGAATCATTACTTTCATGGAAACGTCCTATATTGATTCTTCAGGAAAAGAAAAAACTTGCTGATAGTGTTAGTGTAGGATTTAAAACATTAGGAGCCATGCTTCCTTATATGCCTTTTCATTACCTGCTTTTCGAGGCATTGAAGCTCCCTGTAATTGTTTTAACAAGCGGAAATATTTCGGATGAGCCCATTATTATTGATAATAATATTGCATATGAAGAATTATTGCCGGTTTCTGATGCAATTATCACCTATAATCGTGATATATACAATCGCACCGACGATTCTCTTGCTGTTGTATATAATAATAAAGAACGACTCTTGAGGAGATCAAGGGGCTATGCTCCGGCACCCGTAAATTTAAACCTGAATGTTGATGGAATTCTCGCAGTCGGAGCCGAACTTGTAAATTGTTTTTGCCTCGGAAAAGGAAAGCAAGCTTTTCTGAGTCAGCACATAGGCGACCTTAAAAATATGGAAACCTTAGAATTTTATTCCGAAACAATCGAAAAATACCAAAAACTATTTCGGATAAAAACATCTCTACTTGTTTGCGACCTCCATCCCGATTATTTGTCAACAAAATATGCAAACGAACTTAACATTAAAACTATTGGTGTTCAACATCATCATGCTCACATTGCATCATGCATGGCAGAGCATGGTCTCGATGAAAAAGTGATTGGCGTTGCTTTCGACGGAGTGGGTTTGGGAACAGATAATAAAATTTGGGGTGGCGAATTTTTT
>CAZBSL010000042.1:0-6856 GCA_964494265.1 uncultured Bacteroidales bacterium | reverse complement strand
AAACCTCAAGCATCGGACGCTTATTTGATTCAATTGCAGCACTAATAAACTTGTGCACCCATTCTACTTTTCACGCTGAAGCACCTATGCGTCTCGAAGCAATTATTGACAACAAATGTTCAGAGGAATATGATTTTAAGATAGATAATAAGATTTCGGTAAAAGAAATAATTACTGGTGTTGTTAAGGATTTAATTAATTTAAAATCACAATCAGAAATTTCGACAAAATTCCACAATACGATAATTTCTATTATTTTTGCACAGGTTTTAGAAATCGCAAAAAAGCATAAAATATGCAAAGTTGTGCTTTCAGGTGGTAGTTTCCAAAATCGTTATATTATTGAAAGAGTGGAAAATTTATTAATAAAAAATAGTTTTAAAGTTTATGCACCCTGTAAAATTCCTGCCAACGATGGCGGAATTGCACTCGGACAACTTGCTATTGCAGCTAAAAGGAGAGAAAAAAAATGTGTTTAAGTATTCCGGCAAAAATTATGTCGATTGATGGAGATATGGCTGTTGTTTCAGTCGGTGGAGTTGAGTATAATGCAAGTTTGCAACTAATTGACGATCCCTGCGTTGGTGAGTATGTTTTATTGCATACAGGTTTTGCTCTTCAAAAAATAAGCGAAGAAGATGCAATGGAAACTATGAAAATATTTAAGGAATTTGAAGAATTAAATGTTCAAATGGACGAAGAAGAAAAGAAAGAAGGGAAAAGAATAATTTAATCTTATGAGAAAGATAGATACTTCAAAATTATCGCACGACGAATGTTGGGGGATACAAATAAACGGAACCAAACATTGTCAGAATTGTAAATGGACAGGCATTAGTGCTTGCGAAGGAAAAAATATTGTAAAAACCGGAAGAAACTCAAAAGGTTATAAAATTGGTGAGAATGGTTTGGAAGAAGATGTACCTCGCAAAGAGCCGCATTTTGTAGAATAATTTCTTTATGAAATTAAATATATGCTAATTTAGGAAGAATGAGCCGGGAAACGCTGGAATTAGCTTTTAAACTTTAGCCTTTAACCATTTCACTTTAGCCTTTAGTCTTCCACCAAAGACTCTTACCCAAAATCTAAAAGATGAAATACATTGACGAGTATCGCGATAAAGAAATTGTAAAAAGGATAGTCGCAAATATTAATAAAATTTCGAAGAAAGACATTTCTTTGATGGAAGTTTGCGGTGGGCATACTATGGCAATTCATAAATTTGGGATTCCGTCATTATTACCCGAAAACATTAAACTATTATCAGGGCCGGGTTGTCCGGTTTGCGTTTCAAGCCGAAAATTTATCGACCAGGCAATTGCTTACAGTCGTTTGAATGATACTATTATTGCAACTTATGGCGATCTGATTCGTGTTCCGGGCTCAACTTCATCATTAAATAAAGAAAAAGCCAAAGGTGCCGACATAAGAATTGTTTATTCGGTTCTTGATGCAATAAGTATGGCACAAAATAATCCTGAAAAAAAACTTATCTTTCTCGGCATAGGTTTTGAAACCACAGCCCCTTCAAGTGCTGTTGCAATATTTAATGCCAACAAATTAAATCTTAAGAATTTTAGCCTTTTCAGCTCACATAAAGTGATGCCACCGGCCATGAAAGCTCTAATAAACGAAGGTGTTAAAATCGACGGATATATTGCTCCCGGACATGTTAGCACAATAACCGGAGCGGGAATCTATAAAGATATTGCCGAAAAATACAAAGCAGCTTGTGTAATAGCTGGTTTTGAACCTGTCGATTTATTACAATCAATTTATATGCTTGTAAAACAAATCGAAACAAACGATTATAAAGTTGAAATTGAATATAAAAGAGTTGTGAAACCCGAAGGAAACCTTAAGGCCCAAGAAATGCTTGAAGAAATTTTTTACTTGCGTGATGATTGGTGGCGAGGGCTTGGAATTCTATCAAAAAGCGGCCTTGGAATTCGTGAAAAATATGCTCGCTTCGATGCCGAAAAAGTTTATGATGTTGAAGTCGAGGAAACAAGAGAAGACAAAGGTTGTATTTGCGGCGAAATTTTGAAAGGCTTGAAAACACCTAATGACTGTAAACTATTTGGAAAAGCATGCACACCCGGCGACCCGGTAGGAGCTTGCATGGTATCGAACGAAGGATCGTGTTATGCATATTACAGATATAAAGCTTGAGCTTAGATACAGGATAATGCTTGCCGGAGGATTTAAACTTGAAATTAACAAAAAATGAAAACCAAAAATAATGATACAATACTTCTCGGACATGGAAGCGGTGGGAAGTTATCACATGAATTAATCGACAAGGTATTTGTAAAGCAATTTAATAACTCGATACTTTCAGTACAAACCGATTCGGCAATTCTTACCGTTGGCCAATCGGAACTTGCTTTTACAACAGATTCATTTGTTGTTGACCCGATTTTTTTCCCGGGCGGAAACATTGGGAAATTGGCTGTTTGCGGAACAGTTAACGACCTTGCAGTTTCAGGTGCCTCTCCCCTGTTTATCAGTTCCGCATTCATTATTGAAGAAGGTTTTTCGATGGATGCTTTGGTGGAAATTTCAGAAACTATGGCAGTTGAAGCAAAAAAAGCCGGAATTGAAATCGTTACCGGCGACACAAAGGTTGTGAACAGAGGAAAATGCGATAAAGTTTTTATAAATACTTCAGGTATTGGCTTGTTAAACAAGAAACATCTTGACATCAGTACAGGTGAAAATATTTCGATTGGTGATAAAATTATTGTAAACGGTTCGATAGGCGATCATGGAATGGCAATTTTAAGTGCCCGTAACGAGTTAAACCTAAAAGCAAACATCGAGTCTGATTGTGCTTGCCTGAATCATCTCATCAAAGATGCCCTTGAGGTTTCCGATGAAATTAAATTTATGAGAGATGCCACTCGCGGTGGAATCGCCACTGTTTTATCAGAATTGGTAAAAGGCAAAAATTACGGCCTGGAGATTTTCGAAGAACTGGTTTTTGTAAATGAGAATGTCAGAGGAATATGTGAAATGCTTGGCTTCGACCCGTTTTATGTAGCTAATGAGGGTAAAATTATTATGGTAGTCGGAAAAAATGATGCCGATAAAGTTTTGGCTCAAATGAAAAAAAATCAATTTGGAAAAGATGCTGCAATTATTGGCGAAATAATCGATAAACATCATGGCAAAGGATGGATAAACACCGAAATTGGAGGAAAAAGAATTATTGATATGCTTAGCGGCGAGCAATTGCCGAGGATTTGTTAATCAGAAAGTATGACGCAGATTTATTATGATTTTTTTTTATGGATTGAAATTGCAACCCGAAAATTTTATCATTAGTAGCCCATGACTTCAGTCGTGGGATTTTTTATAAAATAAAAACGAAAATCCTTAACCGTTTTAACGGTTTTTAAAAACCAAAGAAATGCACGAATTATCAATTGCAATGAACATAGTTGAAATCGCTGATGAAGAAAGCAAAAAAGCAGGTGCAACAAAAGTTTGCGAAATTGAGCTTGAAATAGGAACAATGGCTGGAATAGTAATTGATGCCCTTGAATTTGCCTTAGATGAAGCCAAAAAAAACTCGGTTATAAGCGATGCAAAAATTACCATAAATAATATTCCCGCAAAAGCGAGATGCCTTGATTGTGATCATGAATTCGATGTTGAAGAACTATTTACACCATGTCCGAAATGTAATTCATTTAGAAATGATATTATTCAGGGAAAAGAACTTAGGGTTAAAAGGTTAATTGCGGAGTAGAGACACACAGCCGTGTGTCTCTACTATCATAAAATTAAAACAATATTTTCAGGATTTTAGTCAGACCCTGACTATCCGATGCCGGATAAACACAAATAATATTTAGCCACAATTTCAAACTAATTGACATTTTTAAGTAATTTTGTATTTTAATAACATTTAACAAAAACGAAAATATTATGTGCGGAACATGCGGATGCGGTGAAGACAATACCGTAAGAATACAAAAACCCGGAGAATCATCAGAACAGCATAATCATTCACATTCTCATACTTATAATCATGGGGATACTGAACATGCTCACGATCATCTACATAATCATTCACATGAAAATCAACACAACCACGATGATTTGCATTCACAACAACATGCACACTCAAATGACCATACTCACGAACATACGCATAGAAATGAGATTTTGATCGAACAGGATATACTTCAAAAAAACAATCTACTCGCTGAAAGAAACAGGGGCTATTTTGAAGCAAAAAATATTATTGCATTAAATTTGGTAAGTTCACCGGGTTCAGGAAAAACAAGCCTTCTGGAACGTTCTATTAAAGAACTCGGTAAGGAAATTAATTTTTTCGTGATTGAAGGCGATCAACAAACCATGAACGATGCCAACCGTATTCATGAAGCTGGAGCACCGGTTGTTCAGATTAATACGGGCAGCGGTTGCCATCTTGATTCCGACATGGTAAAAAAGGCTGTTAAAGAACTTGATGTAAAAGACAATTCTGTTTTGGTTATTGAAAATGTCGGTAATTTGGTATGCCCTGCGATGTTTGACCTCGGTGAATCGAAAAGGGTGGTGATAATCAGCGTTACCGAAGGTGATGATAAACCAATCAAATATCCTGCAATGTTTGCTTCCTCTGACGTTTGCATTATTAATAAAACCGACCTTCTTCCCTATGTTGATTTTGATATTGAAAAAGCAAAGGAATATGCTCTGCAAGTAAATCATCATTTGGAAATCATTGAATTATCGGTAAAGAACGGTGAAGGAATGGAAAAATGGTATGATTGGATTAAAAAGGAAAATTCAAAACTTTAGTAATTGTTAGATTGCTAAATTGGTATAATGTTATCACGATGCTTAACACCATAAACCAATTTACAATCCCAGAAACTGAATTCCAAGACCGCTAATCATTATTGTAGCTCCGGCAATTGCGTGTGTATATTTTTCAATCTTCCCAAAAGGAAGCAAATTAATACCAAACGAAGCTAAAAGCACAACAGAAAGCATTGTTAATATGGTTACGACAGCAAAAGCAATAGTAACGAGTATCATTCCGCCCATGCTATCTTGTGCTGCCGGATACATCAACAAAGGGATCAAAGGTTCGCAGGGACCGAAAACAAATATCGTGAACAAAATCCAGGGAGTAATATTCTTTTTGCCTTCTTCGGTGGCATGAACATGTGAATGTTCATCGCTGTGGCTATGAATATGTACATGCTCAACACCGTCATCATGAATGTGTTTATGGTGATGGGGTTTGTTTTTTATCGCACGTTTTATTCCGTAAATCATATATCCGAAGCCAAAACCAATGAATAGCCAAGCTGCAAGGTTTCCTCTAAAGGATTCAAATATCTCTATCTTCCCGATAGCAATTCCGAAGGCTACGCCGAGCAATCCCAGTACAATTGAACTTCCAACATGGCCCAAACCACATAAAACGGTGATCCAGCTTGTTTTTATTAATGACCAATTACGAGCTTTTGCCATTACTATAAAAGGTAAATAATGATCAGGCCCGAACAATGTGTGAAAAAAGCCTATGGAAACAGCAGTTACTATTAATATAGATAATTCGTAATTCATAATGCCTGCAAAAGTATTAAAATTTAATTCAATTCAAGTTTACCGATTTGTAATGAGAAAAAAATATTATTTAGCTAATAAATATATATTGTATATTTGTAATAAATTTTATTATGTACTTAGCAATAAGTGCCAATTCTTGAATTCATTATGAAATCATTATTTTAAACTAATAAAAACAAATATTTATGAAAAAATTACTTCTATTATTATCATTGTTTTTAACAATATCAATTAGCGTCCATTCTCAAGACACAATCAAGGTTAGCAAACACGTTGACAATATATCATTTGGAATTGGTATGGGTCTTGATTTAGGGGGATTTGGAGGAAGCCTTTTATATTATCCCCATAAAAATATCGGTGTATTTGCAGGTGTTGGCTATGCACTTATCGGGGTAGGTTATAATGCCGGAGTAAAACTAAGGTTATTATCAAAGAAACCCACTTCTAGAGTTAATCCGTATTTTTTGTTAATGTATGGCTATTACGCATCAATTAAAGTAAAAAATTCAACTGATTTAAATAAAATGTTTTATGGGCCGACATTTGGAGTTGGCTTGGATTATAAGCCTAAATTTAAAGGTAGTGGATATTGGTCATTTGCCTTATTGATTCCTATCCGAGCTCCTGAAGTAGATGATTATATTGAATATTTAAGAAACAAAAAGAGCGTAAAATTTGACCACGAATTATTACCTTTCGGGATTTCAATCGGGTATAGATTTATTATAAACTACAGAGCTTACGATAAAGATGTACTGAAAAAAAACAAATAGGAATAAAACTTTTTGTAATTAGTACTCATCGTTGTGAGTGTTAAAGGAAACAAAATCGCTCAAAATAATGTATTTAGACGGAATAACGACAAAGAGATTAAAAATCCGAAAGCTTGAACTTTCCGATATTACCATATGGGAAAAGTTTTTTGAAAACAACAATTCGCTTCTTTATTTAGGGATTGACTTATCAATAGATAATCGGACACAATCGAAAGACTGGATTGAGAAGCAATTATGGAGATATGAAAATAATAAATTCGGGCATCAAGCACTTATTGAAAGACAAACAAATAATTTTGTCGGGCAATGTGGTTTGCTTACTCAGCAAATCGAGAATAAAATTGAAACTGAAATTGCTTACCATATTATTCCTGAGTATTGGGGTTTAGGATTTGCAACTGAAGCTGCTAAAGAATTTCGTGATTATGCATTTAGAAATGATTTATGCAATTCCCTAATTTCAGTAATTGATGTTAGAAAT
>CAZBSL010000041.1:14888-16939 GCA_964494265.1 uncultured Bacteroidales bacterium | reverse complement strand
ATTTTGATTTTAACAATTTTAATCAAAATAGTCCTGTTTCCGATTGCTTATAAAACTTATAAATCGTCGGCTAAAATGAGGGTTTTAAAACCTGAAATTGAGGAAATTACAAAGAAGTTTCCGAAGAAAGAAGATGGAATGAAAAAGCAGCAGGCTACAATGGCTTTATATAAAAAAGCCGGAGTAAATCCTATGGCCGGATGTGTTCCTATGCTATTGCAGATGCCGATTCTTTTTGCAATGTTCAGGTTTTTTCCTTCTTCGATTGAGTTAAGACAAAAAGCTTTTCTTTGGGCACACGACCTATCTTCTTATGATTCAATTTGGACATTCCCCAATGGTTTTAAAATTCCTTTTTATGGCGACCATGTTAGTTTGTTCACTCTTTTGATGACTGTATCGACTATCTTTTATACAAAAATCAATAATGAAATGATGGGGGCAACGAGCAATCAAATGCCCGGTATGAAAACCATGATGTATTTTATGCCCATAATGTTCCTCGGAATTTTTAATAATTATGCTTCAGCTTTAAGTTATTATTATTTACTTGCTAATGTTATTACTTTCCTTCAAATGTTTATTTTTAGAAAAGCAATAAACGAAAACAAGCTTCTGTTACAAATTCAGAAAAATAAGAAAAAGACAGTAAAAAAATCAGGATTTCAGAAGCGTATGGAAGATATGGCTAAGAAAAGAGGATACAATCCAAAGAAAAAATAAAATATCTTTATTATACAGCTTGAATTATAAAATTAATAACGGAAATTGAAGACAGGCCTTTTCTAACAAGTACCATTATAACCTAATTCCCCGTTATATTCTTTTAAATAAACAAAATATGAATCTACGATTTTTGTTTCTTTTTCTAACAACAATTTTTTCAATAAATTCAATTGCAAACATTAGCCAGGATACTACAAAACTTTCAAGCAGTTCTGACACCACTAAATTCTGGAGTTTTGAAACTGTCAGCAAATTAATTTTTAATCAAATAAGTCTCACGAACTGGGCAAAAGGAGGAGAAAGTTCATTATCAGGTAAATCAGATTTAATTTTCGAGGCAAAATATAAAAAAGATAATATTAGTTTTGAAAATGATATTAACCTGGCTTTCGGTTTAATGGGATTCAAAGGTGATAATGATAAAATTAAAGTACAAAAAACCGAAGATAAAATTGATTTAAGCTCTGCTTACGGATACGAAGCTTACAAAAATTGGTATGTAAGCACAGTTTTTAATTTCAAAACACAATTTGCAAACGGCTTTAAATATCCTGATGATTCAACCTTGATTTCCGACTTTTTTTCACCGGCATATTTTACATTATCGTTTGGTTTTGAATATAAACCAAGTAAAAAGCTTTCTCTTTTTATGTCACCGGCTGCAGGAAAACTTATATTGGTTTTAAATCAGGAATTGGCAAATAAGGGAGCTTATGGTGTGTCTCCGGCCAAGTATGATACATCCGGAACCATGACTCAAAAAGGGAAAAAGCGAAAAGCAGAATTTGGTATAAATATCATCTGTAAAGTTAAAGATGAAATTTTCAAAAACATTATTGGTGAAACAAAATTGGTTTTGTATAATAATTATTTAGATGATAATCGTAACAACAGATGGAATATTGATATCGACTGGGAAACCAAATTTGAGCTTAAAGTTAATGAACACATTTCAACAAATTTATATTTTCATAGCATTTATGATCACAATGTTCTTATTCCTGAATATGAAATCATTGATAATAAAAAAACGAAAATATCGGAAGGGCCAAAGCTTCAAATAAAAGAAAGTTTTGGGGTTGGATTTACTTTTAAATTTTAAGTTTCACTTGAAATAATTAAAGATTAAGAATTTTTTTTAATTTTAAAGAAAATTAAAACGTGATGAATTATTTATTGAAAGATGAAATAATCAAAGCCGTAAAAATTCTAAAGAACTCAAAAGCAACAACTGCTTTCACCGGTGCGGGAATTTCTGTAGAAAGCGGCATCCCGACTTTCAGGGGTAAAGATGGATTATGGAGTAAATATGATCCTAAAATACT
>CAZBSL010000041.1:10156-14788 GCA_964494265.1 uncultured Bacteroidales bacterium | reverse complement strand
AAAATCATATAATATAAGCGAGGTAAGTTTATCATCTTTACCACCAAAATGCAATGAATGTGAGGGATTATTAAAACCTGATTTTATTTTTTTTGGTGAAGGAATTTCGCAAAAAGCATATTCAGCTTCTCTTGAGGCGTCGAAAAAATCGGAAGTTTTTTTGGTGATAGGCACAACCGGTGAAGTAATGCCTGCTTGCCAAATTCCTTATCTTGCCAAAGAAAATGGTGCAAAAATTATTGAGGTCAATCCTGAAGAATCGAATTTTACGAACAGGATTACTGATGTTTTCCTAAGAGGGAAGGCATCTGAAATAATGAATATGATTGAAAAAGAACTTTTAATAAACGAATAAAAATGGATATTCTTTGGTCGGTGATTTCAGGGATACTTTTAATTGTGGGTGTTATCGGATGTGTTCTGCCAATTATTCCAGGCCCTGCTATTAGCTTTGCTTCACTTTTGATTTTACAACTTAAATCAACTCCTCCTTTTACCGGCGATTTTTTAATTTGGTTTGGAGTTATTATGGTTATTATTACTGCTTTGGATTATATCGTTCCGGCCTATGGAACCAAAAAACTTGGAGGGTCAAAATCAGGAATCAGGGGAAGTGTTGTAGGCCTGATATTTGGAATATTTTTCTTTCCACCTATCGGAATTATAATCGGCCCGTTTATTGGAGCTGTAATTGGTGAATTAATGGTTGGGAAAAGTTCAAATGTTGCGTTTCGATCGGGTTTTGGTTCATTTATTGGATTTTTGACCGGAACATTAATAAAACTAATTTATTCGTTTGTAGTTGGTTATTATTATGTTGAAAGCTTTTTTTAGAATTTGTTCATGTGTTTAATAATTGAACCATTTAAGTCATATAAGATCATATTAAGGAAAACGGAAGTACTGAATTAATCATAATCTTGTGTGTTTTAAATTCTTACAATCACAAACATTTTATCTATATTTATTAGATTATCTTTGTTTCTTTATTGAAATTAAAAGCTAATAAAATGAAAATTATTTTTCGCCCGACATCACCTTCTGAAAGAATTTCACAAATTGACATTTTAAGGGGTTTTGCCTTATTTGGTATTTTGCTTGTGAATGTTTTCGGGTATAATTCTTCGTTTTTTGATTTCAGCGGTTTCTATAAAACATTTGAGGATCCTTTGAATAGCTCGGTTTTTAACTTAGTTGTAGGTTTTGGTGCTGACAAATTTATTTTTATTTTCTCCTTTCTTTTTGGTGTGGGTTTTTCAATTATGTATTTGAAATATTGTGCTGATGAAAGAGATTTTTTCCGTTTATACCTTAGACGTTTATTGGCTCTTATGATGTTTGGTATTATTCATATTGTTTTTTTCTGGGCCGGGGATATTTTGGTTTCTTATTCTTTAATGGGTATGATTTTATTGCTGTCAAGAAAATTACGATCAGGCTTAATATTGTTTTTAAGCGTTTTATTATATTTTTTCCCAATAATTTACATTGCTTTTGAAAGTGTTTTTCCTTTAATGCCATCTGCTTTAAGCTCCGTTACAGAACTAAAAATGCCCGAAGTAATTGATATTTATTCAAGCGGATCATATTTGGAAATCCTAAAACTTAGGATACATGAATATTTTGCCTTCAGGAATATTAACTTAATATATTATGTACCAAAAGTTTTATCTTTATTCTTTTTGGGTTTTTTGTTTTATAAACACAAATATCTTGAAAGAATAAATTCTTCCAAACTTAGATATTTTATCCTGCTTATTATTTTACTTTCAATTGGGATATTTTTAAATCTGTTCACAGAAAATATTGTAAACATTTTGGCAAACCCCGAAACAAATCCTTTTTATACAGCTATTTATATGTGTGTGTTTGAAATAACAAATATTTTTCTCGGCCTCGGCTATATTCTTTTGATTTTATTATTATCTCAGGTTCCAATATTTAAAAACATACTAAACCCCTTGAAATATATTGGACGCATGGCTCTTACAAATTATTTAATGCAATCTGTGATTTTTACAACATTTATGTATGCTTACGGGTTTGGATATTTTGGAAGCATTCAGCCCTGGCAACTTGTTATTTATGCAATTTTAGTATTTATAATTCAGCTTTTTATTAGTATAATTTGGTTAAAAAACTTTCGTTTTGGCCCTATGGAGTGGATATGGAGGAAATTGACATATTTGTAAGGATTGATTTATTTATGAAACAGCCAAACTCTCAACAGAGATAAAAACTTATCAATTATAATCGGTTTAGCAAGGTAATCGTTTGCTCCTGCAGCAATACATTTATCTCTATCTCCTTTCATAGCTTTTGCAGTTAGGGCAATAATTGGTAATTGTTTATACTTATCCTGTTTCCTGATTCTTCTCATAGCTTCATAACCATCCATTTCAGGCATCATAATATCCATTAATACAAGGTCGATATCAGAATTTTGTTCTAATTTTTCGAGGCCAAGCTTACCATTTTTCCCAATTATCACATTCATTCCATTATCCTCAAGAATACTAGAAAGGGCAAAAACATTTCTCATATCATCATCAACGAGAAGGATTTTTTTTCCTTCAAGAATTACTTCATTATGGAGAGTGGTTTCAAGCATTTTCTGTTTTTCTTCAGGCATTTCAGATTCAACTTGATGGAGAAACAATGATGTTTCTGATAATAATCTTTCAAAGGAATGAGCCCCTTTTAAAATAATGCTATTGGCGTATTTCTGCAATTTTTCATTATCGTCGCTTGAAAGCTCGGTACCGGTGTAAATTATTATAGGGAGATTTTTAATAGTTTTACTTTTTCTGATTTTCTCCAGAATTTCGAAGCCGCTCATATCTTCTAAACCAAGATCAAGGATCATGCAATCAAATTTCTCGCCATTCAATTCTTCGAAAGCATCTTTTCCGGTTTCAACGGCAATAGTCAAAATATTATCATCTTTAATAAGTTCAACTATACTTTTCCGGATTATCTTGTCATCTTCAACAATTAATACTTTTTTTAGAGGTTTGGAAATAAGGTTTTTTATCTTTTTAAATGCATTATTGAGTTTTTGGCTACTTACAGGTTTTGTTAAATATCCAACCGCACCTAATTTCATTGCCTCAATTGATTCGTCGCTTGCCGAAATAAAATGAACCGGAATATGCCGAGTTTTGGGATTATCTTTTAATCTTTTCATAACTTCATAACCGTCAATTCCGGGAAGTCCAATATCGAGAATTATGGCCGACGGCAAATAATATTCAGCATAATGCAAACCTGTTTCGCCACTTATAGCTACCATGCTTTTAAAACCTTTTTCTTGAGAGAGGCTGTGAAGCACCTTACAAAAATTAATGTCATCCTCAATGATGAGAATAAATTCATCACCAGGTTTTATATCATCTTTATCATCTTCAATTCCCATGGAACTAATTGATTCGGGAGTATGATGTATTAAGTTTTTAACATCTTCCACAGATTCTTTATCAACTGCTTTTATTTCCTCTTTAGGAGATATTTTAGTTGTCGAAACCTTCTTTTTTTCATTCTCGGCAAGAATTGCATCGATAGAAAGAGGAAGATATAAAGTAAATATTGATCCTTTTCCATCTTTGCTATTTAAATGAATTTCACCTCCGAGAAATTCGGAAAAACTTTTAGAAATAGTTAATCCCAAACCTGTACCGCCATATTTTCGGCTTGTCGTTCCATCAGCTTGATGAAAAGCCTCAAAAATAGATTTCAATTTCTTTTTTGGAATTCCAATTCCTGTGTCAATCACAGATAAAGCTACACAACTGTCCGGTGTTAAAAAACTATTATTAAATTTGATTGATTTATCTGGTTTGTGAACCGACAGAGTAACACTACCCTTAGGAGTAAATTTTATAGCATTAGACATCAGATTTTTAATAATTTGATGAACACGCTGTATATCTGTTGGTATTTCTTTGGGAATATCTTTGTCAATATTAACTTTTAATTCAATACCCTTATCGCCAGTTAAAGGTAAAAATGATTTAAGGATAAAGTCTTTTAATTCCTCAAAGTTAAACATTTCAATATTGAGATCCAATTTTCCGGCTTCAACTTTTGAAAGGTCGAGTATTTCGTTTATCAGATTCAAAAGGTCAGTACCGGACGAGTTTATAGTTTTAGAAAATTCGATTTCTTTTTTCCCAAGGGTTTTATTTTTATTACCATAAAGCAATTCGGAAAGTACAAGTATGCTGTTTAAAGGAGTTCGAAGCTCGTGGGACATATTTGCAAGAAACTCCGATTTATATTTACTTGCGGCTTCAAGGTCTTTAGCTTTTTGAATAATTTCCATTTGAGCTTTATTAAGCTCCCTGTTTTTAACCTCAATATCGTCGCGTTGGATTTCAAGGGCTTTAGTCCTTTCTTCAAGTTCCTCATTTGTAACCCGTAATTCTTCTTGTTGTTGTTGCAGATTTTCCTCTGAAATTTTTAATGCTTTGGTTTGTTCTTCAAGTTCATCGTTAGTTTGTCGTAATTCTTCTTGTTGAACGGTCAATTCATTAGCCTGAATTTGTGTTTGTTCAAGAAGTTCCTGAACTTTAGAATGCGATTGTGCCGAATTAATAGCCACAGCAATACTTTCAACACATTTATCAATAAATA
>CAZBSL010000041.1:0-10056 GCA_964494265.1 uncultured Bacteroidales bacterium | reverse complement strand
GATTGTGCCGAATTAATAGCCACAGCAATACTTTCAACACATTTATCAATAAATATCTCTTGTAGTTTCGTAAACGGTGAAAATGAGCCTATCTGAATAATTCCAATTAATTTATCTTCAAAAATAAAAGGGGCAATAAGATAATGATCGGGGATTTTTTTATCGACGCTATAATTAATTTCCGGAGCATTGGAACTTATATTTGAAATTATTATTTTTTCTTTCTGTTTTGCAACCTGCCCAACAAGTCCCTCACCAATTGCAATTTTTGTAAATTTAACTTCAGTATCTTTAAAAGCATAACTTGCATCAAGAGTAAGAATGTTTTCTTCGTCAGTTAAATAAATTAATCCGATTTGTATATCAAGATATTGAACAAGGAATGAAATTATTTCATCGGTGAGTTCTGATATTCTTTTTTCACCGCTAATTTTAGTTTCGAGACTATTTATTCCGGTTTTTAACCAATCCTGATCTTTAATTTCTTTTGAAGTTTCTCGCAAGGTTTTCGTCATTTCAAAGAGTGATATGCCGAGTGTGTCCTTTTTGCTTCGAGGAACAACATCGCCCGAGTAATCACCTTGAGCAATTTTATTTGACTGGTTGACAACTCCTTTAAAGCTTTCAATCATTTGATTCATTGACTTTCCCAAAACATCTTCCTTACTTCTGATCTCAACACTTCGGCTATAATCACCGAGAGCAGCCGATTGGCTGACATCAGCATAAGATTTCAATGATTTTACGAGTCTGTTAAATGTGTTGGTCATATCGCCAACTTCATTATTAGGTGCTCTGATGTCTTTGTTTTTCAATTGGCCCACAGCCACCTCTTTTGCCCAAACCGAAATTTTCTTAATCGGGTTTACGAACCATCGTGTTACGATGATTGATATAAAAAATACTATTATAAATGTAACGAAAAAAGAAATCTTAGCAATGTCGGATAGGTCGCGTGCATACACAAATGCCTCATAATGATTGATGTTTTCAATCAATGCCCAATTAACTCCAAAATCTTCAAGAAAATCAATATTGCGATATATTCCAAGGACGTTTTTACCCTTATCATCTAAGTAATTTGTAACAATTCTACCTTTTTTTTACTCTGATTTCGGCACGAAAGGATCGTTCTTTTTATTAATATATGTCAGCCATTCATTGGATTTTTCATTATTTGATTTATTATTCAATATTGCCGAATCACCATCAAATCGTGAACCTGATCTATAATACAAATCTTTGCCAATAAGATAAGATTCACCGGTTTCGCCTAATGAAGCATTACCCATGATAATTTCATTAATTTTATCCATGGTAACTTGAATAGCCAAAATCCCTATTTCTTCCCCATTTCCATTATGAATGACTTGCCCGAAAAAACCCGATAATTCATTCATTGAAGGTTCATAAAACTCCAGGTCGGAAAATAGTATTTTATCGCTGTCCAATATTTTTTTACAAGTTTTTGCAAAAAGGGTATTTGCGTATTTTCCATAAAATAGATTAGTGCCTAAATCATTTTCATTTTTAAGGCTAAATAATATATTCCCCTTAGAATCTATATAATAAATATCATAAAATCCTTTTTCTTTTATGCCTCGGGAGAGATTTTTATTTAATATTTTTGTGTCTTCACTCCAATTGTCGGTTTGAACAAATTCATTTAAAGACTTATTATCCTGTTCATATCGTTTTTTTAATGATTCAAGAAATTTAATGTTTGAGTTTTGATTTGATTCATAATTTAGAAAATCAACAATATCTTCAAAAAAAGAATTAATGTATTCAACTCTCAATTGAGAAGTTGTCATCAATGCTTTTTCGTTAACAATAGTTAGTCCAACGTAGGAATTCACATAGTTCAAATAGCTTAAAACACCGAGTGGTATTATGGAAATTGCGAGAAACCATATTAATAGAGATTTGCCAACACCAATATTGGAATTTGCCTTAATGAATTTCCGAATTTTTGATGAAATCGTTTTCTTATTTTCTGATGATTCTGTCATTAATATTTTCGTAAAAATGATTTTAGAATTTTTATTCTAATGATAAATATTTTTGAGATCAATTTCTATTGTCTTAGTTTAAATGCTTACCGCAACTTCTTCAATAGTATTATATAACTCCTCAGGATTAACAGGTTTGCTAATATAATAATCCATCCCAACTGCAATACATTTTTCTTTATCGCCTTTCATAGCATGAGCTGTCATTGCAACAATCGGAGTATGGATTTTTTTTGATTTTTCATTTTCCCTTATTTGTATTGTTGCTTCAAAGCCATCCATAACAGGCATCTGAACATCCATAAGAATTATACTAAATCTTTCTTTTTTTGTTTTCTCGACTGCTTCTTTTCCATTTACTGCAATTGAGACTTTATATCCCTTTCTTTCGAGTAACTGAATAACAATTTTACGATTAATAATCTGATCCTCGACAAGCAGAACAGAAAGTTTACTGCCATCTTTTTTAATTTCTTTTTGCGGCTTCTTTGTAATATTCAAAACTTCTGTCTCAAAATTGAAAATACTGATTAGAAGATTTTTCAAATTGTTTTGCAAAATCGGTTTTGTTATTACATGCTGAATTTCTGTTTTTAGAAATTCTTTGTTTTCTATTATGGATTTATCAGTAACCATAAGTACAATAACAGGTGTATTATCCTTAGATAATAAACTGTTGATTTTCTCTTTTATATTAACACCCTCTTCAGAATCAATGTGGTAGTCCAGTATAATAACATCGTATTTCTTTCCTGATTTTTTTGCAAGATTAATTGAATTAATTGCTTCCGCTGTTGTTGATGCAATATCGGAATTTATTTTCCATTCTGTTAAAATATCATTGACTACCATTGCACATTCATTACAATAATTAACTATAAGAATATTAATTTCTTCATTTTTTTTATTCAATTCAATTTTCCATGGTTCTGTATTTTGTTTTCCCTTTTTTAAAGGTAAATTAAAATGAAATGTGCTTCCTTCTCCCATTCTACTTTTTACTCCAATTTGCCCTCCCATCATTTCCACAAGGCGTTTTGAGATGGTCAGTCCGAGGCCTGTACCGCCATGTTTTCTGGTAGTATCTATTCCTGCCTGACTATATGATTCAAACAATTGATTAATATTTTCTTTTTCAATGCCAATTCCTGAATCTGTAACAGAAAAAAGAAGATTCATTTTGTTATCAGAAATTTCTTCGGCAGAAATATTTATTGAGATTTTTCCTTTCTCGGTAAATTTTAAAGCATTTCCAAGTAAATTAATTAGTACCTGCCTTATTCTAAGCGGATCACCAACAAAAACATCAGGAAGCGCCGGTGAAATATTGCATATAAACTCCAGTTTATCACGGAAAAGTTTCATCGATAGAAGCCTAACAATTTTATCAATCAACTCGCGAATACTAAATTCAATTTCTTCAAGGTCAATCTTGTCGGCTTCAATTTTAGAAACATCAAGAATTTCGTTAATAATTTCAAGCAAAGATTCACCTGAGTTCTTAATATCTACGATGCGTTCGAAGTGAATTTCAGAAAGATCACCATCCATTAAAGATAATTCAGCTAATCCTATTATACCGTTTAAAGGTGTTCTGATTTCATGGCTCATACTTGCCAAGAAGGAACTTTTAGCTATTGTTGCTTCTTCTGCAATACGCTTAGCTTTATCCAATTCTGTAACTGTTTTCTCTAATTCTTTATGGGTTTGCTCAAGTATATGTTTTTGCTTAAAGAAATCAATGAATGCTTTAATTTTGCTTCTTAACATTTCAATATCAAGAGGTTTGTATAAATAATCAACAGCACCGGTTTGATATCCCCTAAAGATATTCTTTCTTTCTTTGCTTATTGCCGTTACAAAAATTATCGGAATGTGTTTTGTTCTTTCGTTTGATCGCATAATCTCAGCGGTTTCAAAACCATCCATTCCGGGCATCTGAACATCCATTAGCACTAATGAAAAATTATACTCAAGCATCAAGCTTAAAGCTTCATTTCCAGACATGGCTCTAATTATTTTTAACTCAGGGCTTTCAATAATTCCTTCAAGTGTAATGAGGTTTTCTTCCCTATCATCAACTATTAAAATATTAAATTTATTATCTGAATCCATAATTTCGTTATTTTCTAATATTTTTCCACTCATTTCTATTACCTACTTAACAAAATCAAGTAGGTTGCTATATTAATACGAATGCAAGATACAAAAATATTTATCATCAAATTTTATTTTATAATAAATAAATATTTTTTATTACTAAAATTGTTTTAATATAAAATAGATTTTACTATTAAATTGATCAGAAATCAATTGTTTCTATGATTTAAAAGCACACAACACTAAAGCGTAGCTAACATATTTATCTAAGCAAGTCCCTTTTTCCATCTTTAGTTTTGTTATATCTAAATTTTTTGATTTATGTGTAATTTTATTTATTACGGAAATCGGGCTAATAAGTTTTAATGAATAATAAATGGAACCTCCTATAAAAAAGAAATTTTTCACATCTAATTTCTTGCATATTTTTTTAAATTCCTTCCTTGTATAGGGATATTCTTCTCCGAACTTCCAAGTTCCGATTTTTTGAGAAATAAATTTGTAGATTCGATAAGGAGGATTATGTTTGTTTGGTACAGAAATGAAAGTTATTCCGTTGCTGTTAATCAAATCAAAATGAGTTTTATTTATTGTCAAGCGATCAGGCATAACAAAGTGTTCCGATAATCCAAAACTCATTGAAATATCATATTTTTCAAAATATTGTTCCGGTAAATTTAGCGCATCGACGCAAATAAACTCAGCATCAAGTTTGTGTCTTTCGAAAAATTGTTTTGATCGTTCGAGGGCTTTTGTTGAATAGTCAAGAATTGTAACTTTAGCACCTCGTTTTGCCATCATAGCGGCGTGAGGGCCAATTCCCGCCCCAACCTCAATTACATTCAGGCCTTCGTAAGTGTTAAAATGATCCAAAATTATTTTATTCATTCTATGAAAGCGTATGCTTTTTTCTTCAACTTCAAGATAATATAAATCTTCTTCATAGGAAAAATCTTTTTCCCACATCGCATCCCACAACTCGGGTGTATTCTTTTTCATAAGTATTTATTAATTCAAATTAGCGAGGTCAAGTTTTTTACAAATATTAATATAATTATGATGCTAAGGTAATAAAAAATTAATAGAGCAGATGAAATTATATATTATGGGTTAAAATATTTAAACAATGGCTTGATATTTTTTATAATAGAATCATATAAAATACCGAGCTCTGAAATTATTTGGGCTAAACCGCAGGAAAATCGCTTGTTATGCTATTGGGATTTAAGATTTTGCTTATGCCTTTAAAGTGAAATTTTTCGGTGTGACATACTTGCTTTTCCTTGATCAATTGTAAATGGATTTGATACTTGAAAAATCTTAAACAAAAATGAAGTTAGATATGGCCGGAAACCTATCTATTTCAAATTTTAGGGTTTAGATAATTGCCTTTCTTATTTTTAAAAGTTTTATTAATAAATCTTCAAGTTTATCGAGTTTGAGCATATTTGCCCCATCTGATTTTGCCAGGGCAGGGTTAGGGTGAGTTTCAATAAAAATTCCATCAACACCTGTTGCAATTCCGGCTTTCGCCATACATTCGATCATTTCGGGTTTCCCTCCTGTTATTCCTTCGGCTTGATTTGGTTGTTGCAACGAATGGGTTACATCAAGAATTACAGGGACTTCGTTTTTTTGCATCTCAGGAATATTGCGAAAATCAATGATCAAATCCTGATAACCAAACATACTTCCTCTTTCGGTTAGCATTATATTTTGATTTCCTGCCTGCCTGACTTTTTCGATAGCAAATTTCATGGCCTCAGCCGATAAGAATTGGCCTTTTTTAATATTTACGATTTTTCCTGTTTTTGCTGCTGCTACTAATAAATCGGTTTGCCGGCAAAGAAAAGCAGGGATTTGTAAAATGTCAACATATTTTGCTGCCTGATCTGCTTCTTCCGGACTGTGGATGTCCGTAAGAACAGGAATTTTTAAACTTTCCCCTATTTCCAGAATGATTTTCAGGCCTTTCTGATCTCCAATTCCCGTAAAAGAATCTAATCTCGACCTGTTTGCTTTACGGTAGGAAGCTTTAAAAATGAATGGAACTTTATGAATATTACAAATATGATTAATTTTTTCAGCGATTTCAAAAGGCATTTTCTCGTTTTCAATTACGCAAGGCCCCGCAATCAGAAAAAAATTATTCGTATCAGTGTGCTTAATATTGTTTATTTTGCAAATCATTTAAATATAATTAATTTAATTTTCAAAAGTAATAATATTAATAATCCGGTAAAATAAAATTTTTTCACATCAAAAAGCAAAGGACATTAAATCATCATGCACTATTCACAACCCAGCAATCTCCAATCTTTCCTCAATTTTCCATGTATTTTCTCACTTTTTACTTTTGCTTTAAAACTTTAAGCGTATTTTTTAAATGCAACTATATGAAATAAATATTTGTCTATATTTAAAATCCGAAAGCATGATTTTTTTTGATTTTTAAAAAAAATGAAAAGTTGAAATAATCAAATATTTAACATGAACATTATAAAAAACTTATAATATAAATTAATCTAAATAAAAAGTTATGAAAAAAATTCTATTAATTTTTCTTGGTGTGTTATTTTTTAACACCTTATTTTCACAATTACCTGCCACATTTGATTTGCGGGATTTTAATGGTGAAAACTATGTTACTTCAGTTAAAAGCCAGCAGGGTGGCACATGTTGGACTCATGGTGCATATGCCGCAATGGAGGGAAACATGTTAATGACAGGAGCTTGGGCAGCAGCCGGTGAAACCGGAGAACCTGCTCTTGCCGAGTATCATCTCGACTGGTGGAATGGTTTTAACCAGCATAATAATGATGATATTGATCCTCCTTCAGGTAGTGGGCTTGAAGTTCATCAAGGAGGCGATTATCGTGTTACATCCGCTTATCTTTCACGTTGTGAAGGTGCTGTTCGCGATATTGACGGACAATCCTATAATTCACCTCCCGAAAGATATAATGATAGCTATCATTATTTTTATACGCGGGACATCGAATGGTATATTGCCGGACCTGACCTTGAAAACATTGATTTGATTAAAACAAAGATCATGGAAGAAGGGGTTCTCGGTACCTGTATGTGTTATAGTAGCCAGTTTATATCAAATTATATTCATTATCAACCTCCATCAAGTGACCTTGATCCAAATCATGCTATCGCTATTATTGGTTGGGATGATAATATTGTAACTCAAGCTCCTCTTCCGGGGGCCTGGCTAACTAAAAATAGCTGGGGAAGTGGCTGGGGAAATAACGGCTATTTCTGGATTTCTTATTATGATAAGCATTCATGCCAAAATCCGGAAATGGGAGCTATTTCTTTTCAGGATGTTGAGCCAATGCAATATGACAATTGTTACTACCATGATTATCATGGTTGGCGCGATACCAAAACAGAAATTACTAAAGCTTTTAACGCTTTTGAAGCAACTTCAAACGAAGCACTTAAATCAGTAAACTTTTTTACATCCACAGATGATGTTGATTACACTATTAAAATTTATGACACCTACAATAGAGGTAGAGGTGACCTTGAAGATGAGCTTGCTTCAATTTCAGGAAATATTGAATACACCGGATTACACACAATTGATCTTACAACTCCGGTTGAATTAGAAACCGGTAATGATTTTTATATTTATCTTGAATTATCGGATGGAGGACATCCTTATGATCGTACTTCAGATGTTCCTGTGCTTCTCGGTGCTTCTTATCGTACAATTGTTGAATCTGCTGCAAATCCCGGTGAAAGTTATTATTATGAAGGGAACGATTGGGTTGATTTTTATTATTATGATGATCCATCAGGTTTCCTGAATACGGGAAACTTTTGCATAAAAGGATTAACCGTAAAAACACATTCAATAAAATTATTAGATAATCAAATCCTTGATCCTACAGGAAATAATAATGGAAGGATTGATCCTGGTGAAACTGTTGATATCGCAATAACTCTTGAAAATGATGGAGCTATGGATGCATTAAATGTAATTGGCGAAATGCTATCAAGCGATCCTTACACAACAATAAATACATCAACTGCCAACTTTGGTGATATGGTTACAGGAGCTACTGCCGAAGGTATTTTCTCAATTTCTGTTAGTGGCAATGCACCGATTGGTCATAATATTGCGATTGACCTCTCAGTTTTAGCTAATGGTGGTGATCAGGAATACAATTTTGATTTGAATTATATGGTTGGATTAATAGTTGAAGACTTTGAAACAGGTGATTTTTCAGCCTTTGACTGGGAATTTGGAGGTGATGCCGATTGGACAATCACAAGTGCCGATCCTTATGAAGGTTCATATTGTGCGAAATCAGGTACTATTAACCATAATAAAACATCCGAATTAATGATAACACTTGATGTTCCCGGCGATAATAATATTTCGTTTTTCAGGAAGGTTTCCTCAGAGGCAGCTTATGATTATCTTAGGTTTTATATTGACGGTTCATTAAAATCAGAATGGGCAGGTGAAGTTGCATGGAGTGAAGTAAGTTTCCCTGTGACTGCCGGACAGCATACTTTTAAATGGGAATATTTTAAAGATGCTAATACTTCTTCCGGTCAGGATTGTGCCTGGATTGACTTTGTAATTCTGCCTGCCGGGTCGCCAACAAATTCTCAAGCAATTTCATTAGAAGCTGGATTCCAATTTTGTTCATCATATTTACAGCCTTCTGATCCTGATATGCTTTCAGTATGTTCAAATATCTTAGAGGATATTGATTTTGTTAGAAATAGTGAAGGTGCTATTTTACGGAAAATTGGCCCTAACTGGATTAATAATATCGGTGATTGGATTACCACCGAAGGTTACCTTTTCAAAGTATTAGATGGAACAATACTTGAAATTTCGGGTTCAATGATATCTGCTCAAACACCCATTGAACTATCTTATGGTTTTACTTTTGTCAGTTATTTACCGGGAGCACCTATGGATGCCTTTGTTGCTTTTGAAACAATAATTTCGGATAATTTGCAATTTATCAGAAATTCGCAAGGTTCGATGTTAAGAAAAATTGGTCCGAACTGGGTTAACAATATTGGAGATGCAAATCCGGGAGAAGGATATTTAGTAAAATTACTGGGAAATGAAACTTTAATTTATCCCGATGGAGGTAAATCATCTAAGCTTTCAACAAAAAAACCGAGTCATTTTATTTTTGAAGGTGGAAATGCTGCCGATCCGGTTTATACAATTTATGCTAAGGGCCTGGAAATTGGTGATGAGATTGCTGCTTTCGACGGTGACAAAATGCTTGGTTCAACAGTTATTATCTCAGATAATATATTTGAAAATCCAATTGCTATTTTCCAAACTTTGACAGATGAGACCGGATATACAGCTGGTAATAAAATATCAATGAAAGCATGGAAATTCGATACAAAAACTGAAATAGCTGTTTCATTTATATTTGAAAACACATTTGGTACAGCTTATACAAAAAACACTTATCCTGAAAACGACGGTGAATACAGTATTGCAAATGTTTTTAAATCATTAGTTAATGATGTTAAAAATTCTGAACTTTCTGTTTTTCCAAATCCCGCAAACGAGCAAATTAATTTAGTTTCAACTGAAAATATCAAGCATGTTTTAATCTTTAATTTGTTAGGAGAAAAGATCTATGATCAGAAATTAAATTCTGTCTCTTCAAAAATAGATACAAAATCTTTTAAATCAGGAATTTATTTTATAAAAATTAATGTAGTTAATAATTGGATTACAAAAAAGATAACCATTGAATAATGGTTATAAGTTTGTTATATACAAGCAAAGTGTGATTTTTTCTTAAGCATTACTTAAAAGGGGGCTAAAATTAGCCTCCTTTTTTTTGGTAATATTTCTTACGCGAATTAAAGTTTTATGATGCTAATTTATTAAGAAAATCTTTTCCGGATAGTCAATTTTGTAAAGAAACAATCCGTGCCC
>CAZBSL010000040.1:14135-16988 GCA_964494265.1 uncultured Bacteroidales bacterium | reverse complement strand
GCATTTCTTGAAAAACGAAAACCTGAGTGGAAAGAAAAGTATTAGAATAAGAAATATTTTTAAAATGTATCTATTTAACAATATAACAATTTAACAATTTGTGATACATTAGAATAGAATAAGAACATTTGTTAAAAAATCAATTATATAATCATCCAAAAAAAATAAAAAATATGAATTACGACGAAAGACTCAGAAATGTAACCGTATTGGGTGCTGCCGGAAAAATGGGGAGCGGAATACTATTACTGACTGCTGTTGAAATGGCTGAGCTAAGCCTGAAACCTGAAAACAAATCAAAAACTTTTGTTTTGAATGCCGTAGATCTTTCAGATGAAGGGCTTGCAGGTTTAATGAAATATTTAAAAGTGCAGTTGCAAAAAATTGCCGAAAAGAAAACCGTGTTACTAAGAAAAATTTATGCCGATAGAGCTGACCTGATTGAAAATGGCGATATTATTGAGCAATATATTTTCGATGTAATGAACATTGTCCGTCCACAAACAAAAATTGAAGCAGCCTACGATTCAACCTTAATTTTTGAGGCAATAAGTGAAAATAAAAACTTAAAAGTAAAATTGCTTTCTCAAATTGATACAAACAATAAAAATACTCCATGGTATTTTACCAATACTTCTTCGGTACCGATTAAAATAATTGATAATGAAGCAAAACTCGAGGGTAGGATACTCGGATTCCATTTTTATAATCCTCCTGCAATTCAAAAGTTGGTGGAGTTAATAAAAACCAACAATTCTCCTGAGGAAATGATTGATTTTGCTAAAGCTTACGCAAAAAGTCTTGGAAAAATTATTGTACCTTCAAACGATTTTGCAGGATTTATAGGAAACGGGCATTTTATGCGCGATGCTATGCACGCAATCACCGAAGTTGAGTCATTATCAAAAGACTTTCCCTTTGTTGAAGCGGTTTATATGATCAATAAAGTAGCTCAGGACTTTTTGGTCAGGCCAATGGGAATTTTTCAACTAATCGATTATGTGGGAATTGATGTAGTTAGTTTTATTATGAATGTAATGAATCCATTCCTCGACGATGAAGAGCTTCATAGCCCCTTGCTAAACAATTTAATGCAAGCCGGGATTAAAGGTGGACAAAATTCAAACGGTTCACAAAAAGACGGCTTTTTTAAATACGAAAAAGGAATACCAATTGCAGTTTATGATCCTGATAAAAACGAATATCATTCAATTTCTGAATTTAAAGAAAAATGTGATGAAAAATTAGGCCCTTTACCTGCCTCAGCTGTTTCTTGGAAATCAATAATCCGAAGACGAGATAAAGAAGAATTATTAGAAAAATTCTTTAATTCATTAAAATCATTAAAAACTCTTGGCGCCGGCCTTGCTATTAAATACGGTAAGCGTTCTAATGAAATTGGAAAGGTTCTGGTTTCGACCAAAGTAGCTTATTGCGAAGATGATGTTAATACTGTTATGCTAACAGGATTCTTTCATGCTTATGGTCCTGTAAATAGCTTTTTTAACTAATTATTAAATAATATTTTAAATTTAAAAATTAAGACATGAAAAAATTAAGAAAAAATATATATATGGCAGCCGGATACAATACAATATCAATAGGAACGGGAAGGAAAGAATTTCATCCGAAAAAACCGCGTCCGGGACTTGAACATTATATTAAAGAAGCAGGCCAGGCAACTTTAAAGCAAATTGGTGGTGCTAAAAATGTTGACGAAGGGGCAATAGGTAATTTTATGTCTCCTCGTTTTAACAAACAAGGACATTTAGCAGGACTTATTCCTATGATTGACGATGGCTTGGAATACAAGCCTTGTACTCGTACCGAAGGTGCTTGTGCTTCGGGAGCTTTAGCTTTGATGAGTGGAATAAAATCGGTTTTAGCTGATACTGCCGATGTTGTTCTCACAGTTGGTGTTGAAGTTCAAAATACTATGAAGGCAATTTATGGCGCCGATGTTTTAGCAGGTGCAGGCTGGTTCCAAAAACGAAAAGAAGGCCATGCATATTTTTTCCCAGGTCAATTTAGTAATCGTGCAGGAGCTTATTACGAAAAATATGGTAAGGAATATGCTCGTAAAGGTATGCGTCGGTGGTTTAGAAATGCTATCGAAAACGCCAGGCTTTGTCCTACAGCTCAGGAATATCATAATTCTGTAAAAGACCTTGATGCACTTTATGACAAATTGAAACCAAATGGAAAAGCTTTTGTGGATAATTTGTCGGTTCTGGATTGTTCAAAAGTTTCCGATGCAGCTTCTGCAATTGCAATTTGCTCGGAAGAAGGTTTGAAAAAAGTAGGAATTCCAAAAAACCAGGCTGTTGAAGTTTTAGGATGGGCACAAGTTGAACGAAATCTTACAAATGACCCTCCCGATTTAAATGAAGTTACAGCCATTAAAAAAGCTGCTAAAGAAGCAATTGAATCTGCCGGAATTACAATTAACGACCTTGCTACTATTGAGGTTCACGATTGTTTTTCTATAGCCGGAGTATTAGCTGTCGAAGCTCTCGGTTTTGCTGAGAAAGGTAAAGGAGCACAATTTATTGCTGATGGAAATACAGCCCGCGACGGAAAAATTCCTATCAATACAACCGGAGGTTTAATAGGTTGGGGCCATCCTACCGGAGGAACAGGTGTTCATCAGGCTGTGACTATTTGGGAGCAACTTACCGGAAAAGCCGGTGAAGCTCAAATTGAAATTCCAAAAGATCGTCCTTACGGAATGACCATAAATATGGGTGGCGATGATGTTACGGTTGTGGCAATTATTTATAAAAAAGGGTAATTTATTGATTATTGAATGTTTTAAATAAAATAGTCTGTTTTGTTATTATAATTAGAAGTTAG
>CAZBSL010000040.1:0-14035 GCA_964494265.1 uncultured Bacteroidales bacterium | reverse complement strand
ATTATTGAATGTTTTAAATAAAATAGTCTGTTTTGTTATTATAATTAGAAGTTAGAAACTTGGGTTTGTTAGGGTATAAAATCCAAATTTCTAATTTCTAATTTCCAATTTTCTTTTGTATCTTAGCCTCAATTTATTAAAAATAATTTTTTTTTAACAAATCTAATATCTAATTAAAATGAAAAAATTTGCCATAGTATTAGCCGGAAATGGTGTATATGACGGTGCTGAAATTCAGGAAGTTGTCTTAACAATGTTAGCCATTAAGCAACAATCTTGCGAATATCAGTGCTTTGCTCCCGACATCCCTCAACATCATGTTATTAATCATTTGAATGGGAAAGAAATGAACGAAAAACGAAATGTTTTGACCGAATCGGCACGCATCGCAAGAGGTAACATAAAAGAATTATCGGAATTTAATGCAAATGAGTTTGATGCATTGATTTTTCCGGGTGGGTTCGGCGTAGCAAAAAATTTATGTACAATTGCTTTTGATGGTCCAAATGCTTCCATTAACGAAGATGTTTCAAAAGCAGTTATTGAAATGCACAAAAACAAAAAACCAATCGGTGCACTTTGTATGGCTCCGGCATTGATTGCAAAAATTATTGGTAACGAGGTTAATGTAACTATAGGGACCGACGAAGAAACTATTGCAGTAATTGAAAAAATGGGTGCAATCCATATTGAAACTGATCATGCCGACGTAATTTTAGATGAAGAAAATCTAATATTTACCAGCCCTTGTTATATGCTTGATGCCGATATTTCGCAAATCTACGATGGAGCTTTCAACACCGTTGAAGCAATGATAACAATGATGGAATAATATCTGAAATCCATTTGCTATGAACAAAATTTCAGAACTTTACAATATCAAATATCCCATTATTCAAGGAGGAATGATTTGGTGTAGCGGATGGAAACTGGCATCAGTTGTTAGTAATTCAGGTGGGCTTGGTTTAATTGGTTCCGGTTCAATGTACCCGGAAGTTTTATCCGAACATATAAAGAAATGCAAAATTGCTACTAATAAACCTTTTGGTGTTAACCTTCCTCTTCTATATCCTGATACCGAAAAACATATAGATATTATTTTAAAAGAAAAAATAAAAATAGTTTTTACTTCAGCCGGAAACCCAAAAAAATATACATCTTTATTACAGAAAAATGGAATTATTGTTACCCATGTTGTTGCTAATGTGAAATTTGCAAAAAAATGTGAGGAAGCCGGTGTTGATGCAATTGTTGCCGAAGGTTTTGAAGCCGGAGGCCATAATGGTTACGAAGAAACAACAACAATGGCATTGATTCCGGCTGTTCGTCAGGCGGTTTCATTACCTTTGATTGCTGCCGGAGGAATTGGAAGCGGCCGAACAATGCTTGCAGCACTTTCGCTTGGCGCTGACGGAGTTCAAATAGGTAGCCGTTTTGCTGCCTCAATTGAATCATCGGGACATAATAATTTTAAACGAAAAATTCTTGAAGCTCAGGATGGTGATACAAAACTTACTTTAAAGCAATTAGTTCCGGTAAGATTAATTAGAAATAAATTTGTGGAAGAAGTACAAAAAGCGGAATATTCAGGAGCTTCCACCGAAGAGCTTTTAAAAATTCTTGGAAAAGCTCGTGCAAAAGCCGGAATGTTTGAAGGAGATGTTGATGATGGCGAGCTTGAAATAGGCCAAATTTCGTCGATTATTAATAGAATTGATTCTGTTTCTAATATTATGAAAGAGATTCTTTCGGAGTTTGAAATTGTAAAAAATCAAATTTCTAAAATCAAATTTTAATTTGATATGGCAAAAATTTTATTATTTTTGTCAATAAGTTGAAGAATCATTAAAAATAAATATTTACAAGCTAATTATGAATTTTAATTTTACCGAAGAACAAGAAATGATAAGGCAGGCAGCAAAAGATTATGCCGAACGTGAATTAATTAAAGATGTATTGGAACGCGACGAAAAAGCCGTGTATCCGACCCAACACATTAAAAACCTATCCGAACTTGGTTTTCTCGGTATGCTTGTCGATCCGAAATATGATGGTGGAGGAATGGATACCGTTTCCTATGTTCTGGCTATGGAAGAAATTTGTAAAATAGATTCTTCGGTAGGAGTAATTATTTCTGTTAATAATTCATTGGTTTGTTATGGTATTGAAAAATATGGAACTGAGGCACAGAAAGAAAAATATTTAAAACCACTTGCAAGAGGCGAAAAAATTGGTGCCTTTCTCCTTAGTGAGCCCGAAGCAGGTTCTGATGCTACTCATCAACGAACTACCGCTGAAGATAAAGGGGATCATTATCTTCTAAACGGCACAAAAAACTGGATTACAAATGCAAACTCCGGTTCGATTTATATTGTTATTGCACAAACCCACCCGGAAAAGAAGCACAAAGGAATAAATGTTTTTATAGTTGAAAAGGATAGCCCAGGTATTTCGCTTGGACAACACGAAGATAAAATGGGTATGAGAAGTTCAGACACTCATTCTGTAATGTTTACTGATGTAAAAGTTCCAAAAGAAAATCGTATTGGAGAGGATGGTTTTGGCTTTAAATTTGCGATGAAAACCCTCGAAGGTGGTAGAATTGGTATTGCTTCTCAAGCATTAGGAATTGCTTCCGGTGCTTTCGACCGCTCAGTTAATTACGCAAACGAACGAAAAGCTTTTGGGACTGAACTCGCAAATCATCAGGCAATTGCCTTTAAAATTTCAGATATGGCTGTGAAAATTGAAGCTGCCAGAAATTTTTGCCTTAAGGCTGCATGGCTAAAAGATCAGGGAAAACCTTTTGGTGTGGCAAGTGCTATGGCTAAACAATATGCAGCCGATATTGCTATGGAAGTTACAACTGAGGCTGTTCAAATTCATGGTGGTTACGGATATGTTAAAGAATATCACGTTGAAAGATTAATGCGTGAAGCCAAACTAACTCAAATTTATGAAGGCACTTCGGAAATACAAAAAATTGTAATTTCGAGATCGGTATTGAAAGCTTAATAAGATTAACAATTTATTACTTCCTGATTTTTTTTTGTACTTTTGTAAAAAAGGATAAGTATGCTAATTGAGAGAACAAATAATGAAATTACAATAAGAGTCTCGGCATTGACTGATATTGATGATTTACAGGATTTTATCGATTATTTACAATATAAAGAATTAATTTTTGATATAAATGTTTCACAAGATAAAATTAATAAACTTGCCTCTGATTTAAATAAAAATTGTTGGAAAGAAAATAGAAAACGTTTTGTTTAATGAAAATTGTTGTTGATACAAATATTGTTTTCAGTGGAATATTAAATCAAAAAAGCAGAATAGGGAAAATACTAATAGGCGAACATAAGTTTTTTAATTTTTATAGTTGTTATTACTTGCAAAAGGAATTAATAAATCATTACTCAAAGATTTCTCATATTGCAAAAAAATCAATTGATAGAATTATTGAAATTGAAAAATGCTTAACCAAGAACATTAAGTTTATAAACGAAAATATTATCCCAAAAACTATTATTCTTGAATCAGAGAAATTAGTTAAAGATGTTGATTTTGATGATATTTTTTTTGTTGCCTTAACTAAACATTTAAATGCAAAATTGTGGACAGGTGATTATAAACTTATTGATAGCCTGAAATCAAAAGGATTTACTCAAATAATCAAAACTCATGAAATTCTTAGTTTAATTGAAAAGTTCAAACGAGAAAATGAATAAAATCTAAAAAGAACTTTTGTAAGTTTTTTTAATATTTTTGCAAGATAAATTTTTAAAAATAATAATTTAAAATACTGTATATGAAAATATTAATTTGCATTAGTAATGTCCCTGACACGACTACAAAAATTAAATTTGCGGGCGATAATACCGAATTTGATGCAAGCGGAGTACAATGGATAATAAATCCTTGGGACGAACTGGCTCTTACAAGAGCATTGGAATTGAAAGAGAAATCAGGTGGAAAAATTGAGAAAATCTCAGTTGTTTCAGTAGGATTAAAACCCGCTGAACCGACCCTTAGAAAAGCTTTAGCAATTGGTGCTGATGATGCCTTCCGAATCGACTGTGAAGCAAAAGATTCTTATGCGGTTGCTGCCCAAATAGCTGAAGTTGCTAAAGATTATGATATTATTATGTGTGGAATTGAAGCGAGTGATTATAACGGCTCGGCTGTCGGAGGCATGCTTTCGGAGTTTTTAAATATTCCATCAATATCATCTGTTTCAGGCTTAGATATCGAAGGTGATGAAATATTAATAAGCCGCGAGATAGATGGTGGGGCTGAAGTTCTAATTGCCAAAATTCCACTTGTGGCCATAGTTCAAAAAGGAATTGCAATTGAACCGCGAATCCCTTCGATGAGAGGAATTATGATGGCACGTAAAAAACCTTTAAATGTCGTTTCACCCATAGAAGTTGAAATTTTGACTGAATTTGTAAACTATGAATTGCCTCCTTCAAAGGCAGCTTGTAAAATGATTGATGCCGAAAATGTGAAAGAATTGGTTGATTTATTGCATAACGAAGCAAAGCTTATTTAAATAATTATTAATTAAAAAATAAAAAAATAAATAATATGTCAATTTTAGTATATACAGAAAACTGGGATGGAAAATTCAAAAAGCTTAGTTTTGAATTGGTTTCATATGCAAGTGAGATAGCAAAAAAAATGAATACTTCAGCAATTGCACTCTCAATTGGAAAAGTTGAAGAAGACGAATTACAAAAACTTGGGAATTATGGAGCCGAAAAAATTATTTCTGTTTCCGATGAAAAATATAAAGTACTCGATAACCAAACTTTTAGCAAAATTATTGCCGAGGTTGCCGATAAGGAGGATTCTGAAATCATTGTTTTTGCCCATAATAATTCGGGTAAAGCTTTAGCACCACGTGTTTCGGTTAAACTACATGCAGGTTTGGTTTCGGGAGTAATGGCTTTACCTTCCAATTTTGAAAATTTTACGGTTTGTAAAAAAGCTTTTACAGGTAAAGCAATTGCCAATGTAGTCATTAAATCACCCAAAAAAGTTTTAACTCTTTCGCAAAATTCCTTCGGATTAATTGAAAGTGAAAATAGTTCGACTATCGAAAACTTTTCGCCCGAAGTGTCTGATGCCGATTTTACGACAAAAGTTAAAGAAGTAAATAAAATTACCGGAAAAGTTATTCTCACCGATGCAGAGATAGTTGTTTCGGGTGGTAGGGGAATGAAAAGCCCTGACAACTGGGCTCCTATTGAGGAGTTGGCTGAATTATTAGGGGCCGCAACAGCCTGTTCACGCCCTGTTTCCGACGAAGAATGGCGTCCTCATGGTGAACATGTCGGGCAAACCGGAAAAATTATTGCTCCTAATTTGTATTTTGCTTTGGGTATCTCAGGTGCAATTCAGCATCTTGGAGGTGTTAGTTCATCGAAATATATAGTAGCAATAAATACCGATAATGAAGCCCCAATTTTTGAGTCTGCCGATTATGGAATTGTCGGTGATGTACATAAACTGATTCCAGAATTAATTTCAGAAATACAAGAGTTGAAAAAATCTGAGAGTTAGGAAATAAGGGAAATATAAGAACTATACGTCCAAATTTTGTTTTTGTATTATTAAGTTGTGCATAAAATTATGAATTATAAGCAATTTACATATTTGATAGGGGCTGGTGCAAGCGCAGAGACTTTACCGGTAATCACTAACTTTGCTCAAGAATTGTATATATTTGCTGATTTCGTTAATAATTTTGCAATATCAGAAAATTCTTATCATCATACACTTGGGGTAAATTCTACACCATCAGAAATAAGAACAAGATTTGTAAAAGAAATAAGATGGTTAGCAGACGAATGTGATAATCATTCTTCTGTTGATACATTTGCTAGGAAACTATTTCTTGCTAATAGATTAAAGGAATTAATCAAACTAAAAGCAATTGTGAGTGAGTTTTTATTAATTCAACAATTCCTAAAAGGAATTGATAAGAGATACGATGCTTTTTTTGCAACAATTCTCAATAAATCAGATTCTAATGGATTAATCTTGCCAAATAATATTAAAATTGTATCGTGGAATTATGATAAGCAAATTGAATTTTCTATGGCTCAATTCTCAAACAATTATGAGTCTGATTATATAGAAAATTTTCTTAAAGTATATCCAAGACGTGAAAAAGCAGAAATTGATTTGAATAGGTTTTGTGTATTTAAAATGAATGGAACGATAGGAGGTACAATAAAAAATGAAGGAAATTATGAACCCATTAATATGGATTATAGTCTTGTTGGTAAAAGCGTTACCAATGAAATGAAACAAAATATAGTTAAAAACATACTTTTTAGGTTTTACACTATTGAAAATAGGATAAAAAGATTAGGATATCATAATGATGAACCTTTTGATAATTACCCTACAATATTGTATTCTTGGGAAGAGGATTCAGTGTTTGAATCTGTTAGAAATAATGCCTTAAAGGCTACAAAGGATACTAATATTTTGGTGATTATTGGATATTCATTTCCAACTTTTAACAGAACCATTGATAAAAAACTTTTGAACAACATGGGGCGACTAGGAAAAGTTTTTATTCAATCTCCTGAAAGTTCTATAAAAGGTGTAATGCAGCGATTCAATTCACTATACGGATATGATGTTGAAATTGAATCTATAACAAATGTAGAAGAATTCTATATACCATTTGAGTACTAAAAAATACTTTGACCAACAATGTTAAATAAATACAATACTTTCGAGATATGAGGCTGCCATTTTTAGAATTCCTTAAAAACAACATAGTATTATTTGATGGTGCAATGGGTACCGAGATTTACAGCAAAGGAATTTTTATTAACACTTGTTATGATGAGTTAAATTTAACAAATCCTAAACTGATAAAAGAAATTCATCAATCATATATTGAGGCAGGATCAGATGTTATTGAAACTAACACCTTTGGAGGAAACCGTTTAGTTCTTCAAAAATTTGGCTTAGAAGATAAAGCTTACGAAATTAATTTTCAGGGAGCAAAAATTGCAAGAGAAGTAGCAGGCGATGACATATATGTTGCCGGTTCTATGGGTGCACTAAATGAGCGTTTAGAACCATGGGGTTTACTTTCCGAAAAAGAAGCCAAAGAAATTTATGCCGAACAAGCTAAAGCCCTTATTGACGGAGGTGTTGACTTTTTGATTTTAGAAACGTTTTCCGATCTTCATTTAATTCAGCAAGCTATACTTGGGATTAAAGAAAAGTTTGAAATTCCGATAATTGCAAGTATGACAGTTGGCGATGATGGAAACACTTCATTCGGGACTCCTTCGGATTTGTTTGCAAAAAAAATTGAGCTTTTGGGAGCTTGTGCAGTTGGGCTAAATTGTAGCGTCGGGCCAAAAGTAATGCTTGATGAAGTCGAAAAAATGATACATGCGGTAAATATTCCGATTTGTGTTATTCCTAATGCGGGAGCACCTCAGCATATTGATGGGCGAAATATTTATCTCGCTTCACCCGAATATTTTGCTCAATACGCAAAACATTTTACTCAGGCAGGTGTAAGAATTATTGGAGGATGCTGCGGAACCAATCCTGATTTCATTAAGGCTATGAGAATGGCCATTAAAGCCGAGCAACCTAAAAAGCAAACAAAAAAGCTGATTGAAATTGTGTCGGAAGAAAAAAATTGTAGCGCAATTCCTACTTGCGAAAAATCTGATTTTGCAAGAAAGATTTGTGAAAAGAAATTTGTAACAACAGTTGAAATAGTTCCCCCGAAAGGTTCCGACCCTTCAAAGGCAATTGAACAGGCAAAAGTTTTAAAGGCAGCCGGAATAGATGCAATTAATATTCCCGATGGCCCAAGAGCTCTTTCAAGAATGGGTGCAAGTTACCTTTCGCTCCTTATTCAACAAAATTCAAAAATTGATGTAATTCAACATTATACTTGCCGCGATAGAAATCTTTTAGGAATGGTTGGCGACCTTTTAGGTGCTTATGGGGCAGGAATTAAAAACGTTTTACTTGTTACCGGCGACCCGCCAAAAATGGGTTCTCTTCCTGATGCAACTGCCGTTTTCGATGTCGATTCTATCGGGTTGACCAATCTTGCATATTCTTTAAATTGCGGAAAAGATTTAGGAGGAAATCAATTAGCGAATTCGACCGGTTTTTTAATTGGTGTTGGAGTAAATCCGGGAGCAATCGACTTGGATTACGAAATAGAAAGATTTGAGAAGAAAGTCAAAGCCGGAGCCGAATTTGCAATAACTCAACCGGTTTTCGATAGTGAAATATTTTTTAAATTTCTGAAAAAAGTTGAAAATATAAAAATTCCTATAATTGCAGGTATCTGGCCTTTGGTAAGTATTAGAAATGCCGAATTTATGAATAATGAAGTTCCCGGAGCTTCGGTTCCTGATGAAATTATGAAAAGGATGCACGCTACTAAAACAAAGGAAGAAGCCCGAACATTAGGTTTGCAAATTGCCCGCGAAACAGTTGCAGAATTAAAACCTCATATTTCCGGAGCACAGATTTCAATGCCTTTCGGAAATGTTAAATATCCGATTGAGGTTTTAAAAGATGTTTTGTAGTTTTTTTCTACTCAGAATTTTTCGATGACCACTTGTTTTAAAAAACTATAATCCCAAAGAAATAGAGATCAGTTCAGCAATATCATAATTTTTCATTTCTTCGGTTTTGTTTTTGTATTTGATTCCGTCAGTCATCATCACCATACAAAAAGGGCAAGCGGTTGCTACGATATCTGCATTAATGTCGATTGCTTCTTCAATTCTTTCAATAAAAATTTCTTTATCACCTTTTTCGGCTTCCTTAAACATTTGTCCGCCACCTGCACCACAACAAAGTGCAAATTCTTTATGATGCTTCATTTCAATTTTTTCTGAAGGAATTGCTTCCAGAACTTCTCTCGGTGCTTCATATTCGTCATTTCCTCTGCCGAGATAACAAGAGTCGTGAAAAGTTATTTTTTTATTTTTGAAGATATTTGAATCAATATTTAGCTTTCCTTCTTTAATTAATTTCGATAAAAATTGTGAGTGATGAATTACTTCATAATTTCCACCATACTTCGGATATTCGTTTTTTAAAGTATTATATTCGTGAGGACAACAGGTAATTATTTTTTTTACATCATAAGAATTTAAAATCTCAATATTAGTCATTGCCTGCATCTGAAACAGCATTTCATTTCCTGTGCGGCGAGCAATATCCCCACTATCCGATTCTTCTGTTCCTAAAACAGCATAATCAATTTCTATGAAAGTTAAAATTTTAACAAATTCCCGAATAACTTTTTTATATCTATCGTCAAAGGCACCTGCTGAACTTACCCAAAAAAGGTATTCAGGGTTTTTGTTTTGAGCAGCCATATCAGCCATGATAGGGATTTCTATTTTTATTTTATTTTCTGGCATAATATATTTTCTGTTTTTGTTTGAGAATTATATTAATAATTTTATGATTTGCATAAATACAAATCCTCCGACCACAACATCCTGTCTTCAGGTGAGAACTGCCAGGGTGCTCCGTTATTTTCGATGTTTGTAAACATTGAGTTTATGGATGCCGGAGCGGCAGCATCTTCAAGGACGAGATATCGCCGCATTTCTAAAATAATTGATAATGGTTCAATGTTTACCGGACATTCGCTTGCACAGGCATTGCAAGTTGTACAAGCCCATAATTCTTCGGCTTGAATAAAATCAAATAATGTTTTTTTATCAATTTTCTTATCTTTTGCTTTTCTGATTGACTCAAGCTTATCGCGAACATCCATTACTATTTTACGGGGCGAGAGCAATTTCCCGGTAATATTTGCCGGGCATCTTGAGGTACATCGTCCGCATTCAGTACAGGAATAGGCATCCATAAGATTTTTCCAAGTGAGGTCTTCAATATTTTTTGCTCCGAAAACTATTTCTTCAGTTTCGCCTTCTTCTTCTTGTGCTTCAAATGATTCATCAAACATTAATTTAACTTCTTTAGTTATTGCAGGCATGTCTGACATTTGGGCTTTTGGTTCCAGCCTTGAGTACCAAACATTTGGGAAAGCCAAAAAAACATGAAAATGCTTTGAATAAGGAATATAATTCAGAAAAGCCAAAACACCAATTATATGAAACCACCAACCAAATCGTTCCAGAAATATTAATGTATTTGTTGATAATCCTTCAAAGAGTGGGATAAACAATCCGCTTAATGGAAAATTACCAACATTAACATAATGATCAACAAGACGTTCTTGCAAAATACTGTCGCAGGCATTCATCATAAAAATTGCCGACATCAGGAAGACTTCGGTAATTAAAATAATATTGGCGTCCGAACGTGGCCAAATAGTCATTTCTTTGCTCCAGAATCTTTTAACCCGTAGAATATTTCGCCTGATCAGAAAAGATAAACATGCTAAAATTACCGATAAAGCAAATAACTCGAAAATTGTTATTAGGAAAGGATATAAAGTTTCTGTAAATGCAAAAATACGATGCGAACCCCAAATTCCGTCGATAAGAATTTCCAACATTTCTATATTAACAATTATAAAACCGAAATAAACAAAAATGTGCAAAATTCCTACTATTGGCCGTTTTAGCATTTTTGATTGCAGTATGGTTACTAAAAACATTAGCCTCCATCTTTTCGGTTTTTGGTCGGATATATCCACATCTTTTCCGCGATTAATGTTTCGGGTAATGGTTTTTACATTTTTATAGAAAAATAGAATTGCCGCAATCAACAGAAGAATAAAAACAATACTTGGAATCATAATATTTTGTATTTGAGTTTTTTAATTCATTAAACAACTTCTTAATTTAATAAGATTTAAAAAAGAGTAAAATTATTAAAATTTATATACAAATTTTACAAAAGTGTAAAAAATCATGATAAAATTGTATTAAAATATTATTCGATTAATTATAGTTTTGATAAATTATGTTTCATCTTATATTTCTCCAAAAATTTAATTTTTGTAACAAAGTTTAATGGCAATTTATAAGACAATCTTGTTAAAAAATGAAAATAATAGGTCAAATTGTATTATTTATTTTATTTTTGTAAATTAAAAAGTTGGTTTATATACCATAGAATGATTTTTTGCACACCGTATTTTTGAATTATAGTGAAGCAAAATTCATTATTGAAAGGCAGAAGGTGTTATTGCAATTATTTGTTAATTACTAAACCGTCTGTTAAATAAAAAAATATTAGTTGATGAAAGAAAGAATATTATACAAACCCAAAAATCATATTAGAATTGTAACGGCAGCTTCTTTGTTTGATGGCCATGATGTTGCCATAAATATTATTCGAAGAATTTTGCAATCAACCGGAGCTGAAGTAATCCACCTCGGACATAATCGTTCGGTCAAGGAAATTGTTGATTGTGCTATTCAGGAAGATGTTCAGGCAATTGCTTTAACATCTTACCAAGGTGGGCACATTGAATTTTTCAAATATATGTTCGATTTATTAAATGAAAATGATTGTGGACATATAAAAATCTTTGGTGGCGGAGGTGGTGTAATTCTACCTGAAGAAGTTGATGAGCTTCATTCTTATGGAATTGTACGAATTTACAGTCCTGATGACGGACGAAAAATGGGTTTGCAGGGAATGATCAACGATATGTTGGAAAAATCGGATTTTCCTCTTGGCATACTAAAAAACCCATCAATAAAAAAAATAAAAAATAAAGATTTTAAAACTCTTGCAAACATAATTTCTGCATTTGAAAACTTCCCGGAAACTACAAAAGAAGTGTTTAGTAATTTTGATTCTTTGGCATTAAAAAATACACCTGTTTTAGGAATCACCGGAACTGGAGGCTCTGGTAAATCCTCTCTTGTTGATGAGATTGTTAGGAGATATCTTGAAGATTTTTCCGAAAAAACCGTAGCAATTATTTCTGTCGATCCATCAAAACGTAAAACAGGGGGTGCGTTATTGGGCGATAGGATCAGAATGAATTCTATAAATAATCCGAGAGTTTATATGCGCTCACTCGCGACCAGGCAATCAAATCTTGCGATGTCAAAATATGTTAAAGATGCTGTTGATTTGGTTAAAGCGGCAGGTTTCGATCTTGTGGTTTTAGAAACATCCGGAATCGGGCAATCTGATACCGAAATCGTCGATCATTCAGATATTTCGATGTATGTTATGACACCTGAGTATGGGGCCGCTACTCAACTCGAAAAGATTGATATGCTTGATTTTGCCGATATTATTGCCTTAAATAAATTTGATAAACGAGGTGCTCCTGACGCATTACGAGATGTTAAAAAGCAATATGCTCGAAACCATCAACTTTGGGATGAGGATGTTGAAAATATGCCTGTTTACGGAACAATTGCTTCACAGTTTAACGACCTCGGAGTTAATGAACTTTATAGGGCTTTGATGAAGAAAATTAAAGATAAAACCGGAGCAGATTTTAATTCCGGAATGACTAAATCTGATGACTTGTCTGAAAAAATTCATATTATCCCACCAAGCCGTGTGAGATATTTGTCTGAAATATCAGAGACCGTTCGTGATTATAATAAATGGACAGGAACTCAAGCCGAAATTGCTCAAAAGCTTTATAGCCTTCGGGAAACAATAAATTCTTTTGATTCAACTGAAAATAAGGTTTTATTAAATGAATTAGAGAAGAAATATTCTGAAATTGAATTAAATCTGGATGGAAACAATAAAAAAATTATAGAAGATTGGGATAAGAAAGTAAAATCATATCTTCAAGAATATTATGTTTTTAAAGTTAGAGATAAAGAAATAAAAATAAAAACTCACACCGAATCACTTTCTCATTTAGAAATTCCAAAAATATCATTGCCAAAATATAAAGCATGGGGAGATATTTTGAAATGGAATTTAAGAGAAAACGTTCCGGGCGAGTTTCCTTTTGCTGCAGGAGTTTTCCCATTTAAACGCGAAGGAGAAGACCCGACACGTATGTTTGCCGGTGAAGGTGGCCCCGAACGAACCAATAAACGTTTTCATTATGTTTCATTAGGTATGCCAGCAAAGCGGCTTTCAACAGCTTTTGATTCGGTTACACTTTATGGTTTCGACCCGGATGTCAGGCCAGACATTTATGGAAAAATTGGCAATTCGGGAGTTTCAATTTCATGTCTTGATGATACTAAGAAACTCTATTCGGGCTTTCATCTTACCGATCCGAAAACCTCAGTTTCGATGACAATAAATGGCCCTGCCCCTACCCTTGTAGGCTATTTTTTGAATACTGCAATTGATCAGGAATGTGAAATCTATATAAAAGAAAATGGTTTACAAAAAGAAGTTGAAAAGAAAATTGAGAAATTTTATGAAAAACGCCAAAGCATAAGGCCGTCGTATCAGGGAAAATTACCGGAAGGAAATGACGGACTTGGTTTAATGTTGCTCGGCATAACAGGCGATCAGGTTCTACCAAAAGATATTTATAAGAAAATTAAAGAAGATACAATTTGCCGGGTTCGCGGAACGGTTCAAGCGGATATTTTGAAAGAAGACCAGGCACAAAATACTTGTGTTTATTCAACCGATTTTTCATTGAAATTGATGGGAGACATTCAGGAATATTTTAATAAAAATAATGTCCGAAATTTTTATTCCGTTTCAATTTCAGGTTATCATATTGCTGAAGCCGGAGCAAATCCAATCTCGCAATTAGCTTTTACTCTCGCAAACGGCTTCACTTATGTTGAGTATTACGCTTCTCGGGGAATGGATATTTCAAAATTTGTACCTAATCTTTCCTTTTTCTTTTCCAATGGAATTGATCCTGAATATTCTGTTCTTGGAAGAGTGGCAAGGTTAATCTGGGCTAAAGCAATGAAAATGAAATATGGAGCTGACGAAAGATCTCAAAAATTAAAATATCATATTCAAACTTCAGGCCGATCACTTCATGCTCAGGAAATTGATTTTAATGATATCCGAACGACTTTACAAGCATTGTATGCAATTTACGATAATTGTAATTCTTTGCATACAAATGCCTATG
>CAZBSL010000039.1:14766-17114 GCA_964494265.1 uncultured Bacteroidales bacterium | reverse complement strand
AACTGGGTTAATGGAATCGGGAATGCAAATCCGGGTGAAGGTTATCTTGTGAAAATGTTTGCTGAAGGTGAGCTTGTTTATCCGGCTAATGAATTTAAAACTTCCGATAAACAAAATATCAAACCTACTCACTTTATTTTTGAAGGAGGAAATGCTGCTGAACCTGTTTATACTCTTTATGTTTCGGGTTTGGAAATTGGAGATGAAGTTGCTGCTTTTGATGGAAACCTTTTACTTGGATCAACCGTAATAGTTTCGTCAGATGCTTTTAACAATTCACTTCCTGTTTTCAGTATGCTTAATGATTCAAGAGGATATATAGCAGGTGATGCAATTAATTTGAAGATATGGAATAATAAAAGAAGTACTGAAATTGTTAATGAATTTAGTTTTGATAATTCAGTTGAAGGAGCTTATACCGGAAATGTTTATCCAACCGGTGATGGAAAATACAGCATTGTAAAATTTTCAAATGTCTCAACCAATGAAAAGGCAATTATCTCAATATACCCGAACCCTGCCAACGATATTTTAAATATTGAATCGGATGAAAATATTGTGGATTTAAAGATTTATAACGGATATGGCCAGATAGTTTTTTCAAGTTCTTCGCAAAATAATAATCTGAGAATTAATACCTCTGAATTTACTGCAGGTGTTTATTTTATTAAAATAAAAACTGATAGAGAATATATTGTGAAGGAAATTGCTGTTTATTAATTGATACTCACGGGGTGACTTGAAGTCACCCCGTGAGTAAAATTAAAGATCCATTGATAAACGTTCCTACTTTGAAAAAACCTCCTCACCGTTAACAAAAGTCTTTAGTATCCCGACATAAGGAATTTTATCCTCATCAACTTCCATAATATCTTCATCGAGAATAACAAAATCGGCAAATTTTCCGGGTTCGAGGCTGCCTTTTTCATTTTCTTCAAAGCATGATTTTGCAGCCCAAATTGTCATCGCTTTCAAAGCTTCTTCTCTTGTTAAAGCATTTTCGGTTTGAAATCCGTTTTCCGGATATCCTTCAAGGTCTTTTCTTGCAACAGCGGCATAAAAACTGTAAATAGGATAAATACTCTCAATCGGGAAATCTGTTCCGTTTGGTATCCAAGCGTTTTGTTCTAATAATTTTTTATAAGCATAAGCACCTTTGATTCTTTTCGGGCCTACCCTATCCTCAGCCCAATACATATCTGAAGTAGCATGTGTGCTTTGTATTGAGGGAATAATTGAATATTTTTCATATAATATAAAATCATCGGGATGAACCACTTGTGAATGTTCAATCCGCCAACGTCTGTCGTTTTTTCCTTTCAGAATTTCGCCGTAAACATTTAACATTAATCTAATGGCCGAATCACCAATTGCATGAGTATTAACCTGAAAACCGATTTTATAAGCCTTTTTGCAAATATCACGATAAAATTCAATGTCTTCAATTTGGAGGCCGGAATTTCCAGGATCGTCGGAATAATCATCTATAAATAAGGCTCCTCGTGAACCTAAGGCGCCGTCGGCATACAGTTTAACGGCATTTATTTTTAAGCGGTCGGTTTTATATTTTTTTGAATGAAAATATTTTTCAAAATTTTCTTTAGTTGGTGAAATCATAGCGTTTATGCGCATTTTCAATTCACCGGATTTTTGCAATGAATCGATAGTCTCTATGATATCCTTTCCTAATCCTGCATCAATGACCGAGGTTAAACCTGCTGCAAAACAATTTTCCTGAGCTTTCGAAAATGCCAGAGCTTTTTCTTCTTCATTCAATTCCGGAATAATTGAATAAATTTTATCCATCGCATTGTCGATTAATATTCCTGTAGGTTTAGCGTTTTTCAAATTAACTTCACCCCCAGCAATTTTTGTTTTTGATGTGATTTTTGCTCTTTTTAATGCCTCCGAATTAGCAAGCATTGCATGCCCATCAATTCTTATCAATGCCACCGGATTATCAGGGAATAATTTGTCGAGTTCAGTTTTGTCTGGAAATTCCATTATTTCCCAATCGTTTTGATCCCAGCCTCTTCCGATTATCCATTCCGATGGGTTTTCTTGGTGATGCTTTTTTAAAATTTCCAATATTTCATCGAATGAAGCGGTTTCTTTCAGATTAGCTCTTCTTAGCAAACCTTTTCCGTAACTATAAAAATGACAGTGAGCATCGATAAATCCCGGATAAATTATTTTATTTTTTGCATCAAGTAATTCTTTAGGTTCATATTTGTTTATGATATCCTCATTACTTCCTGTTTCTAAAATTTTTCCATCCTTTACAGCAAAACTTTCAGCCATTGAGAAATTACTATCAAGAGTGTAAATTTTTGCATTATAAACAATTA
>CAZBSL010000039.1:12837-14666 GCA_964494265.1 uncultured Bacteroidales bacterium | reverse complement strand
GGGACAATGAAATATTTTTCATTATCATAAACAATTTCAATTGCACCTTTTTGTAAAAAAATTGCCAAATCTCCAACTTTTGCCTGCAAAGGAACATATTTCACCTTGTCATCAATGTTTTTCCACGACTCATCAGCCTCCTCACTTGGGAAAGGAATTGGGTAACCGGGGCCGCATTTAATAATATATCCGGTTTGAATTTCTTCTTTTTCTTTATATCCGGGAGGCAAAAATAAACCGCCTTTTGATTTATTTGATAATCTTTTAGGTTTGATTAGAACTCTATCTCCGACAACAATTAATTTCTCAAGAAGTTTTTGTTTTTTATTAATCATGAACAGTTTTTTTGAAAATTAAATTAATAAATATTTATACTAATCAAAGAAAATTCAATCTGTCAAAATTAAAAAAAGAATCAATTTAGAGAATAAAAAATTATTGGAAAAATATTGGTAATTTTGCATAATTAATTATATTTAAACCTATTTTTAATATGAAACATCCTTGATTGGTTTAAACTCGCAGAAAATTTATTAATACTATATATAAACAAATTAGTAAAATAGGAACACATGAAATTAGTTTTCTTCAAAACCCCAAAGCCAAAACAATTTAACTACAAACCAATTTATTACGATCAGGAAAAAGAAGAATTGGAAGAAAGAAAACGTCAACTTGGAGTTGGTACAGGAGACGGTAAAAATCCTGATCTGAAAAGTATGCTTGCCAGAAATTGGCGTAGGAGAGACAGGGATCCGGCACGAAAGAAATCATCAAAAATCAGCCTGTTTATTTTCTTGGCTATTATTATATTTCTTCTTTATGTTTTTTTCTTTATTTAGATAATTAATGTCGGATATTATAAAATTATTACCTGATTCGGTTGCAAATCAAATTGCTGCCGGTGAGGTTATACAAAGGCCTGCCTCAGCCCTTAAAGAATTGCTCGAAAATTCGATTGATTCCGGTGCCGATAATATAAAAATAATAATAAAAGATGCCGGAAAAACTCTGATTCAGGTTATTGATAACGGTTGTGGTATGTCGGAAACCGATGCACGTTTATCGTTTGAGAGGCATGCAACTTCTAAAATTCAAACTGCAAAGGATTTATTCTCAATTCGTACGCTTGGCTTTCGTGGTGAAGCCCTTGCTTCGATTGCGGCAATAGCTCAAGTTGAGATGAAAACAAAACTCCTTGAAGATGAATTAGGAACAAAAATTGTCGTTGAAGGTTCAAAAACAATTGAGCAGGAGGATTGTAGTTGCTCATCTGGCACTTCAATATCAATCAAGAATTTATTTTTTAATGTTCCGGCACGACGAAATTTTTTAAAATCAACGACAGCCGAAACCCGACATATTATTGAAGAATTTTTTAGAGTTGCATTAATCAATAGCGATATTGCTTTTTCGATGTTCAATAATTCACGAGAAATGTTCAGAGTTTCAAAATCAACAAAAAAGCAGAGAATTATTGGTTTGTATGGAAAGAATTATAAGGAAAGGTTGATACCTATTGAGCAAAAAACAAATTTTTGTTCGATTTCAGGCTTTATCGGGAAACCGGAATTTTCGAAGAAGACAAGAGGAGAACAATATTTTTTCGTTAATAAAAGGTTTATTAAACATCCATATTTACATCATGCTGTTGTTAATGCCTTGATGGAATTGCTTCCACGCGATTCATTTCCAACTTATTTTATTAATATTGATGTACCTACAGAAACAATTGACATAAACATTCACCCCACAAAAACCGAAATAAGTTTTCAGGATAATCAACAGATTTATGCAATAATCAGGTCAGCTATCCGTCAATCACTTGG
>CAZBSL010000039.1:9099-12737 GCA_964494265.1 uncultured Bacteroidales bacterium | reverse complement strand
TAAAACCTGACTGGAATACTGATGAAACCGAAGTGGAAAAATACACTCCTTTTCAATTACAGAACAAATATATTCTTTCAAAAGTTAAATCGGGAATTTTAGTTATCGAACAACAAAGAGCACATGAAAAAATTCTTTTTGAAAGATATTTAAATAATCTTGAATCTCAAAAAGGGGCATCTCAACAACAATTATTTCCGGAGCAAATTAATTTTTCGCCATCTGATACCGAAATAATTAATGAAATAAAAAATGAACTGTTTTTCTTAGGAATTGATTTGAGTGAATTCGGCAAAAATACTTTCGTTGTTAATGGAATTCCGGCTGATGCCTGTGGAAAAAACATTAACGATTTGCTCGAAAAAATTCTTGAAACCTATAAATGTGGGATGATTGATATTAGTTTAAATAAAAAAATTAATTTAGCACGCTCAATGGCTGTAAATATGGCAGTGAAAGCAGGAAAGAAATTAGAAACCGAAGAAATGTTACGAATTATTGACGAATTATTTGCCTGTAAACTTCCTAACATTTCTCTTGAAGGCAGGCCTGCTCTAAAAATATTTTCATTTGAAGAAATTGAAAGAGCCTTCAATTAATAAATTTTTGTGTTAATACTATATTAGAAAAGAATTATGAACTTACAACAATACAGACCCTCCGGATTCAGAGTACTTCCCCCGGTTGTGAAAAATTTGCTTATCATTAATGCTTTGTTTTTTCTTGCCACCATTGCATTTCAAAAAGTATATAATATTGATTTGGCTGATTATCTCGGCTTGCATTATTTTGGTGCAGAAAAGTTTAGCCCATATCAGTTTATCACATATATGTTTATGCATGGGGATTTTACGCATATTTTATTTAACATGTTTGCATTATGGATGTTTGGAAACGTACTTGAAAATTATTGGGGGCCTAAGCGCTTCCTTATTTATTTTATAGTAACCGGAATTGGGGCGGCTTTGATTCATTACATTGTTTTCTATATTGAAATTTCACCTGTTTTATCTGCTATTAACGATTTTCTTAATGATCCGTCTAATGAAAAAATCCATGCTTTCATTAATTCACCAAACATGAAAATTGGCTCCTACGAAATCCAAAATCATTTTAATGAGTTTGTAAGAGATTATAATAGCGTAATAAGTCAAAACCCTGAAAGAGCAATACAAATAGCCGTGAATTATATGACACAATATAGAATCGATTTTCTGAATGCACCTGTTGTGATCGGTGCTTCGGGAGCGGTTTTTGGCATTCTGCTCGCTTTTGGAATGATGTTTCCAAATGCAATGCTTTACATATTTTTTGCTATTCCGATGAAAGCGAAATATTTTGTAATAATTTACGGTGCAATCGAACTTTTTTCAGGATTTTATGATACTACAAGTAATGTTGCTCATTTTGCCCACCTCGGAGGCATGATTTTTGGGTATTTTCTTATAATTTATTGGAAGAAGCATAAGTAAAATTTGCAATCTAATTTTGTATTTTTACAATAATTATTGAAATGATGTATCAACGAGCAAACCCATTAGAAGAAATAAAGGTTTTTTTCAAACAGAAATCAACCCTTTCACAATTGATTCTTATAAATATCATAGTGTGGGTAGCAATTAGGATTTTGGATGCCATCTTTTTTCTTCTTTCTCACCCTGAAATTTCTTCTCTACTTCAATGGCTTGCCGTTCCGGCAGATATAGGAATTTTTATCACCCGCCCATGGACAATTTTAACTTATATGTTCTTGCAGTATGATTTTTTTCATATTTTATTTAATATGCTGTGGTTGTTTTGGTTTGGGAAAATTTTTACAGAGTATTTAAGCAGTAAGCAATTGCTCGCAACTTATATTCTTGGGGGTTTTTCGGGTGCGTTTCTATATATAATTGCTTTCAATGTTTTTCCCGTTTTTCAGGAAGTTCTTCCTCATTCAATGACTCTCGGTGCTTCAGCATCGGTTATAGCTATTGTTGTTGCAATTGCTTTTTATGTTCCTGATTATACAATTAGTTTGCTTTTTCTCGGACGAATAAAAATAATTTACATCGCAATAGCATATTTTATTATTGATTTTATTATGATTAATTCAGGAAATGCAGGGGGACATATTGCCCATATCGGAGGTGCTTTGTGGGGTTTTATGTTTATTCGTTTATTAAAAAAAGGAAATGACATGAGTAAAATATTTGATAAAATAAATTTTAAAGGCTTTTTTAGTTTCTTCTTAAAAGAAAAAAAATCGAAATTTAGAAATGTTTATACAAATAATAGCAGGCCGATGACCGACGAGGACTATAACCTTGAGAAATCTATAAAACAGGAGGAAATTGATAAAATTCTTGAAAAAATATCAAAATCAGGTTATGCAAGCTTAACAAAAAAAGAAAAAGAGTTTCTTTTTAAAGCAAGTAATAAAAAGTAATTGAGTGAAATACAGATAGAATGCGATGAAAAAAATATATTACAAAAAAGAAAACTAAAACAAAGCCATAAAATGATAATTTAATAATTTGACAAAGTGAGTAAAAAAGAAAGAAGAAAAAGGATATCTATATTTGAATTCATTCTTTTGTTGTTAAATTTTTTAGCTGCATTAGCATTGATTTTATCATTCGCCTCACCTTACGTAAGTCCTGATAGATTTTTTGTATTTGCTTTTTTTGGACTTGTCTTTCCTTACATAGTGTTAGTTAACGGAATTTTCGTAATAATTTGGATTTTTAAAAAACGAAAATACTTCCTTTTGTCTTTAATATTGTTATTGTTCGGCTGGAATACTTATGAGAAATATTTCCAATTCGGAGGAAAGGAAGAGAAAATTGAGGGAGATAAAATTAAAATTACTTCCTATAATGTAAGGGTTTTCAATTTTTGCGATAGTTATGAAGAACAGCAATTATTAAAAAATTTTTATGAATTTATTAACAAAGTTCTTCCCGATATTCTTTGTCTGCAGGAATTCTATTCAGATAAAAACATTTCAGATCCCCCTGAAGTAAATATCCCACAGTCAATGTGTGCCGACTTTTCAGCATTCTCGAAATACTACCTTTTCCAAACTCAAAGAAATTATTCAATTGCTACTTTCTCAAAATTTCCGATTATCAATGAGGGCTCATTAAGGTTTAGGGACGATACAAAATCGTTTTGTTTGTTTACGGATATTATAGCTGATGATGATACTATTCGGATTTATAATGTTCATCTTGAATCAATCCAGTTTTCCGAAGATGATTATTCATTTGTTTCTGAAATCGCTTCTACCCATGAAAAGAAGAATTTAAAAGAAAAATCGGCAAAGATTTTTTATAAATTGAAATATGCATTCAAAAGTAGGGCAAAACAGGCAGATGTTTTAGCGGAACATATCCAAAAATGCCCCTATCCTCTTTTAGTTTGTGGAGATTTTAATGACACACCAAGTTCATATTCATACAAAATTCTAACAGAAAACCTGAAGGATTCATTTATTGAAAGCGGAAAAGGATATGGAAAAACTTATGATGGAAACTTGCCTGCTTTATTACGCATTGATTATATTTTACATGATGATAATTTCATTTCTTGCGATTTTGAAACATCATGGATAGAGCTGTCTGATCATTACCCTGTTACAACAAATATGATTATTA
>CAZBSL010000039.1:0-8999 GCA_964494265.1 uncultured Bacteroidales bacterium | reverse complement strand
GCTGATAAATTATGGCTTAAGTCACTTCCTATAATGAAATTACCCGATGATTATAATAATAAAGATTTGCCGGCATTTTTAGATAACTCAAAAACATCATATTTCAGAGGAATTTTTTCCCAGGAAAACCTTGCTTCCTGCCAGCAATCTTCCTCAATAGGTTACAGTTTTACTTATGAAATTGATAAAGTACGAAAATTGAATGCCTCACTTCCCCAAAATCAATATGGTCCTTTTTTTGCATATAATTTCCAACATTTGGGGAATGGACATCTCGGTGTCAGCTATTATAATAGCTTTAATATATTGAGGAAATGCGGTAATCCTAATATTGCTGATTATGGTGGATTGTTTTTCGGAGGGCCTGAAAGATGGATGACCGGATATGATGAGTATTATAAAGCAATGCACAACCGTTTGGGAGATATTTATTCAATTCCCGTAAATACAATCGAAGGCATTTTAACATTAAAAAACTATTTAAACGATCATCTTGATGGCTCAGAAATTGGTGGAATAGCATCATTTTCCGCTGCAAGCCCATGGAATAAAAAAATATTAGCGGCGGGTACACCCGAAGGAGGAAAGTATGTAATGTCAGAATGGGATTTAAAAGCTACCCATGGAATGGTAATAGTCGGATATAACGATTCGATTCGATACGATTATAATTCTGATGGGAAATATACAAATGATGAAGATAACAATAACGATGGTATTATTGATTTGAAAGACTGGGAAATAGGCGGATTTAAATTTGCGAATACTTATGGTGTTGAATGGGCTGATAGTGGATTTTGTTATATGATGTATAAAAGTTTGTCCTATGACTATACTCAAGCAGGAATCTGGAATGAATCTGTTTTAGCTTTGGAGGTAAAAGATGATTACTCTCCAACCTTAACAATGAAAGTGAAAATTAATCATAATTCGAGAAATAAAATAAAAATTTCTGCGGGTGTTTCTCAGAATATTAACTCTTTACTACCTGAAAAACAGATGGATTTTCCAATATTTAATTATCAAGGCGGAAACCACTATATGCAAGGTGGTAAAAGCATTGAAGAAAATAAAACAATTGAAGTTGGATTTGACATTACGCCATTACTTAGTGAAATAACGTCAGGAGAACCTGCTAAGTTCTTTTTAATTATTGATGAAAACGATCCCGAAAATGCAGGAAGCGGAAAAATTGATTCTTTTTCAGTAATTAATTATTCCGATGAAGTTAATGAAACCGTATGTTCTGAATCAAATGTTCAAATAATTGAAAACGCCAAAACAATTTTATCGCTTGTAATAACTCCAAAATTTGCAAAACCTGAGATTGTTACAGAAGAACTTCCACCCGTTTCCAATAAAGATGATTACACATTTCAATTATCAGCTGAAGGTGGAACTCCTCCTTATAAATGGAATTTGAAAAAAGAATATTTTACTGAATATTGTTCAGGAAGTTTTCCGGATATTTCATCAACTGAATTAATGCCGGAAGATTTATTAGCCGGATTTATTATGCAGGAAATTGAGTTTGAATTTCCATTTTACGGAGAAATCTATAACAAAATTGCGGTGCATGTTGATGGATTTCTGATGTTTGACGAGCAAGATTACCCCTATGTTTATCTTTGGGACGAAGAACTACTTTTAAAAACTACAAAAACTATTGGCCCATTTGTTAACCCCGAACTAATAATTCAAAACTTTAGTAATGATGGGATTTGGTATGAAGGTGATCAGAATTCAGCAACTTTCAGATGGAAAGCTTCATTATATCAATTGACAGGAAATAATGAAATAAATTTTGCTGTAAAACTTTATCCTTCAGGGCAAATTGAATTTTATTATGGTGATTTTATCTTGTTTCAACCTATTGATTTTCTTGCAGGAATATCGGAAGGGAATGAGCTCAATTTCAATGTTGTTGAAGAAACCATCATATCAAATGCTCCCGAAAATAAAATGATTAGACTTTATCCCGAACATTATCCACCAGGAATGAAAATTTCTGAAGATGGAATCTTTAAATGTGATCCGGATGTTGATATTTTATCGGATAATATAAATTTTGTAATTGAAGATTTTAATAATATTTCAGATTTAAAAGCTTTACAATTTACTACAAACGGAATTAATTTGAATTTTGTAACAAGAACCGATGACGATAGCATTATTGAAAGCGATGAAATTGTCTATATTGATATAATTTTAAAAAATGTTTGTGAAGAAACAATTGAAAACATCAGTTTTGAATTATTTTCTGACGATGAATTTGTTACAAAAATTGACTCAATTGAAATTATTAATCTGATTGAGGCGGGGGAGGAAGTTTTACTTGAAAATGCTTTTTCGTTTAAAGTTGGGCACGTAAATATTAGTAATTATTTTCTTACATTAAATATAGAATCGAAAATTAATGAAAACTTATGGAATAAACCCCTTTATCTTACTATTCAATCCTCACTATTAAAGCTTGAAAACCACATTGTTGTTGATGGAGTAAACGCCCGCCTTGATGCAGGTGAGACAGTAGATTTGCTCATCGGTTTCAAAAACTATGGATTGGCTGAATTAAACGATTTGACAATTAGCTTGGATTCAGAAAATGAATTTATTCAGATTAATGAACCATTTTTAAAGAACGTTGGCGATTTGATTAGTGGCGAAAGTCAACTGGTGTCATTCAGTATTAGCGTTGATAATAATACACCCGAGGGAGAAAAAGTTATTTTTAACTTAAATTTTTCCACTCCTTCAGGTTTCTCAAAAATTATTTCTTTTAATTTGTTGGTTGGAAAGATACCTGTGTTAATTGTCGATTTGGATGGAACAAATGTTTCTCCACCGGTGTTTAGTAATTTACTCGACTCCATAAAAATTAATTATGATATTTCAGACACACTTCCCGAAAACCTTAGTGATTATCAATCAGTTTTTGCCTGTCAATCAAAAGTTATGGGGCCCTTATCAGAAAATATAGTAACCGGCCTCAGTTCTTATTTGTCGCAGGGTGGTAATTTATACATGGAGTGGGGCCGAACTTGGGCTCCGTCCTACCCTCTTACTGATTTACATGAAATGTTTAATATTGATATTGAATATTTCTCATCATTTGAAATCTTCGATTCAATTTATGGACAAAATGGCAGTTTTACGGAAGCAATGGATTTTGGTTTTAGCGGCTATTATTATTTCAATAAAATGTACCTCGTGGCGAAACCTCCTGCAAAACTAATATTTAAAAATATTTCTGACACAACAGGCTGTGGAGTTTTCTACGATTCAGGAAATTATAAAACTATTGGAGTTTCTTTTGAATTTGGCGGACTCGATGATGGTGAATTTCCTGCCACAAAAATGGAATTATTGAAACGTTATTTAAATATTTTTAATGTTCTGTATGAACCAATTGGAATTCAGGAAAATAAAGAATCCCTTGTTTTTGATCTCACGAATTACCCTAATCCATTTTCAAATGAAACTATTATTTCATTCTCAACAAAAGAAAGATGTGAAATTGAACTTTTTATCTTCGATATCAACGGACAAAAAATCAAAAGCTTATATTCAGGGTATCTAAATGCAGGAAATCATAAAATTCCCTGGGATGGAAAAACTGACAAAGGTGGGATTATTAAACCGGGAATATATTTTTACAGATTAGTTCTTGCAAACTCGGTGGTTACAAAAAAAATGATAAATCAATAAATCAATTTTCCAAATAATTTAATAAGTCAAACTTATCTTGTTTGTTTTTCTCTTGTTGTCCTAAATTTTGGATATTTTAGTTTCGTAATAAAATTTTAATATATTTGCTAATAAGAAGCACTAAGATTTTTGTATTATTAAATATGAAAACTAACTTTATAATAGAAAGATAATTAATAATTAAAAAATGGAAAAATTGAAACTAAAATTAAAAAAACTTTCTTTCTTAATAATTTGTTTTTTCCTGATCTTTGAGATGAGTTTTGCACAAAAATTAAATTCTGATACTACAAAAAATAATTTTACTATAAAAAATATTATCGAAAAATTCGATTTTTATGGAAGTTTACGAGTCAATGCAATCACTAATTCTAAAGGTTATTCAACAATTCAAAATGGTGCTTCCCGCCTTGGATTCAAAGGCGAAACAAATATTAGTAAATCAGTTTTATTATTTGCACAACTTGAAGTTGGTGTCAATATGGTTGATAATAACAATAAAATAATAATTAAGGATGATCCGGGCCATGCGGTTGGTGAAGAAAACAATTCAATTTCTTCTCGCCTCGGATTTGTAGGCATTAAAACAAAATATGGAAATTTGTCCTGGGGAAAGCAATGGGCTCCATATTATGACATCGGGGGATTTACAGACCGACTTTTTCTATACGGTGGTGATGCACAGGGAACTTACCCAAATGGAACTGATGGTGGAATTTCAGGTACAGGGCGAGCGGCAAATGCAATGCAATACAGAAATAAATTTGGGCCAATAAAACTGGCACTTCAAGTTCAAAACAGACACAGCATATTTAATAAGACCAATAATAAAAAATATGCCGACACTTACGGTGCTTCAATAATATATGAAACAAATTTAGGATTATCAATTGGTGCTGCTTTTAATAAAGTTCGCGATGGAGTTAATAAACCAAACATTAATCAACCAAAAAAAGGAGACGAAGCAGCTATTGCCGGCTTTTTGTTTCAAAATTCAAAGCTAACAATAGGAAGTATTTATTCGGTTTTTTCAAATCATGCTACTGATAATCTCGGTAATTATTTTAGTGGTTATGGTTTTGAATTTACCCTGATATATATTTTTAATAAAAAATTTAGTTCTGATTTCGGAATCGTTTATCAGGAACCTTATGGAAGTAATAATGGTTTGTATAAAATAAATTATTATGCATGCGGTTTAAGTTATAGTTTTGGAAAATTTAGCATGGTATATACCGAACTTTTGATTGATAAAAGTCGGCAGTTTGATGGCAGCTACATGCCGAATATAATAGGTGTTGGAGCTCATTTTGGTTTTTAATATTTTTGGAATTATGAATAGAAATATTTTTACAATAATCTTTGTTTTTTTGTTTTCTGTGAGTCTTTTTTCTGAAGATATTCCAAAAGACTATTGTTTGAATGATGTGGAGTATAAGTTATTTATGTTGATAAATGAATTCAGAAACGAAAATGAATTATCAGTAATTCCTTTATCGCCTTCACTTTCTTTTGTTGCTCGAACCCATGCAAAAGACATCTTTACATATCATCCCGACACAAGTATTTGTAATATGCATTCATGGTCGGATAAAGGAAATTGGACCGCCTGTTGTTATAACAAATATATTATAAATCAGGAATGTATGTGGGAAAAGCCCAATGAGCTAACAAATTATTCTGATAAAGGCTATGAATTGATATATTTTGAAAATGATAATACTCTTAAACCTGAAAATGTTCTTAATTTATGGAAGAAAGTAAAAGCTTCATCCGAAATGATTTTAACGTCAGGCAAATGGAAAAACTTTGACTGGAATGCAATCGGTGTTGGAGTTTACGAGGGTTATGCAATTGTGTGGTTTGGCGAACTAACAGATAACGAGGATGAAATTAAATTCTGCAATCCATCAAACAAACTTATCGAAAAAGAAACTTCAAGCAGTAAAAATTCGATAATAAAAAATAAGACAGGGAAATATTATCTGATTGTTAGTAGTTTTCCGAATGAAAAAGATGCTAAAAAAGAGTATTCGACTTTAAAAAAGAGGGGTTTTAAAAACGTAAAAATTTTAGTTAAAAATAATAAATACAGGTTATCAATTTCTGACAATTTCGATATGTCAAAAGTAAAACAAAGTATGAAAAAATATAGTTCAAAATTTAAGGATGCCTGGATTTTGAAGTTCTAAAATTAGGGAATGAGAGAATCGAAAAATGATTGGTTTACTTATTCAATCATTTCCACTAAAATAACCAAAAAGAAATACATGATCAACAATAAAAGACACGCAATAAAAGAATTAAAAGATATTTCCAAAGAAATCAGGAAGAATATAATCAAAAGCATCTCTAAAGCAGGCTCGGGTCATACCGGTGGTTCATTGGGATTGGCCGATGTTTTCACGGTTTTATATTTTCAAATATTGAATTATGATCCGAAAAATCCGAATTGGGAAGATCGTGATAGGCTCGTTTTGTCAATTGGCCATGTGGCTCCGGTTCATTATGCTACTTTGGCACAAGCCGGATATTTTCCTGTTGAAGAGTTGATAAGTTTAAGAAAATTAGGTTCTCGTTTGCAGGGACACCCCGGTCGCGACCATGGTTTGCCAGGTATCGAATTGTCGGCAGGTTCGTTGGGACAGGGATTGTCGGTTGGTGTTGGGATGGCTTTATCAGCCAAAATGGATAAGAAAAATTGGAAAGTTTTTACCATTCACGGCGATGGCGAATTGCAGGAAGGCTCGATTTGGGAAGCAGCAATGTCGGCAGCACATTACAAATTAAATAATTTAATTGCTCTTGTCGATAGAAATAGGGTTCAAATTGATGGCAAAACCTCAGATGTGATGGAAATTGAACCATTGAAAGACAAATGGAAAGCTTTTGGATGGGAAGTTATTAATTGTAATGGAAACAGTATTTCGGAATTAGTGGCTGCTTATAATTCAGCTCTATTATCAAAAGAAAAACCGGTTGTAATAATTGCTGAAACAAAAATGGGAAAAGGCGTTAAAAGTATCGAAGGTGATTATCGTTGGCATGGAAAAGCCCCTTCTAAGGACCAACTTAATGGTTTTCTTCAGGAGATTGATAAGAGTTATTGAATTAAAGAATGATAAAATGATTGAATAAGAATTTTCAGAGTTAGGCATTCAATCATTTACACATTAAACAATAGAGATGAAAGAGTATAAATTAAAATCAATAATACCAACAAAAACCGGTTTCGGAAAAGGAGTTTTAAAGGCCGGTGAAAATCCTAAGCTTGTCGGATTGGGTGCAGATATTACGGCTTCTGTAGGAATGAATTTCTTTGCCGAAAAATTTCCCGGCCGATTTTTTTCGCTTGGAATTGCCGAACAAAATTGCATAGGCGTTGCTGCCGGAATGGCATTATCAGGCAAGATACCCGTTTTTTCAACTTACGGAGTGTTTGCAGCTCTACGAACCACTGATCAAATTCGTATCTCGTTGTGCTATAACAATCTACATGTTATTATTGGGGGTGCTCATGCAGGAATTTCAGTAGGGCCCGATGGGGCAACTCATCAGGCTTTAGAAGATATTGCAATTATGCGGGTTCTGCCAAATATGACTGTAATTTCACCATGTGATGCAACTCAAGCCGAACTTGCAGTTGAAGCGGCAGTTGAAAAAATTTCGGGGCCTGTTTATATACGTTTCGGGCGTGAGGGAGTACCTGATTTTACTTTTCAGGAAATGGGTTTTAAGATTGGAAAATCACAGGAATTACATCATGGTAGCGATGCCACAATAATAGCAACCGGACATCTTGTTTGGGAAAGCCTTCAAGCAGCTTACTTTCTTAAAAACAAGGGAATAAATGTGAGAGTAATTAATATGCACACCATTAAACCTATTGATAAGGAGGCAATTGAAAAAGCTGCTTCTGAAACCGGAGTAATTTTAACAGCCGAAGAACATCAAATAGCAGGTGGCCTGGGAGGAGCCGTGGCAGAGGTTGTTGTAAAAAATTGCCCTGTACCGATGGATTTTATTGGTGTTAATAACAGCTTTGGAGAATCAGGTAAGGCCGATGAATTAATGCTGAAATATGGATTAAAAACTGAAAATATTGTTAAAAAACTTTTGAAACTGTTGGAGAGAAAACAATCAAAATAATGAATTCCATCTTTTAGAAAGGAGGGATCCTTAAAACAATCAATAAGTTATCTGTCAATCAAAAATTACTAATTAATCTCCCCCGGTATTACATCAATTGTTCTCACTTTTCCGGCTCTCAGAATCATAAGCGAGATAGTTTTTCCGATACTCGATTCATCAAGAAATTTGTGAAGATCGTCAATATTAAGAATGTTATTATTACTTAAGCTGATAATTATATCGCCCCTTAAAAGTTCGGAATTATTAATATTTGTATTTGTCTCAATGTTTTGCACCAAAACGCCTGATCTGTTCTCAATATTATTTAAGTCTTTAATTTTCGGAGGGATATGATATAGTTGCCCTACAATTCCAATAAATCCGCGCCTTACTTTTCCATCTGAAATTAATTTGTCTGTAACGAATTTAGCAGTATTTGATGCCACTGCAAAACAAATTCCCTGAGCTGATTTTATAATGGCAGTATTTATTCCAATAACTTCGCCACGAGAATTTACTAATGGACCACCGGAACTTCCGGGATTTATGGCAGCATCCGTTTGGATTACATTATTTATCAATCGCCCGCTTTGTGAACGCAAGCTTCTACCCAAAGCACTTACAACCCCTGTAGTTACCGTATATTGAAACCCAAAAGGATTTCCGATAGCTATTACTAATTGCCCTACCTTTAAAATTTCGGAATTTCCAAATTTCAAATATTCAAGCTTTGTTGCCTGAATTTGAAGTATCGCAATATCTGTGTAGGGGTCTTCCCCAATTACCTTTGCCTCAAAATTTCGGCCATCAGGTAGATTTACAAAAATGTTTTTTGCATTTGCAATAACATGAAAATTTGTAACTATGTAACCTTCAGGCGAAATAATAAATCCTGAGCCCGTGCCTTTTTTGTTTTTAGCATCCATCCCCTGTTTCATTTTATTCAAAACATTAATATGAACAACTGCAGGGCTTACTTTTTCAGAAGCTGAAACAACGGCATTTGAAAACGCATCGAGGAGATAATCGCTATTTTCCGGTGAGTTTAAATTATCCATATTTTCTTCTAAGCATAAACCGTACCTGTATTTAGTTTATAACATTTTGTCAGTAGAATGATCTTAATTCAATCAATTATGCTAATTATTTAGATGGTATAA
>CAZBSL010000038.1:0-17185 GCA_964494265.1 uncultured Bacteroidales bacterium | reverse complement strand
CAATACTGGTTAGAAATGCGGAATCAACTCAAGGTGAACTCATCGAATAATTTGGTTAAGTCCCTAATCTCATATAACAATTAGGCAGGATTATTCGGCGAAGCCGCATTAATCTTGTTTACTGTTAAGCTTTTCCTTTTAATCCCACCCGCAAAATAACCACCCGATGATTTAGATATTTAATAATAATTTTTATATTTGTGAAAAATAAAGAATAAATTTGAGATGTACATGTGAAATATAAACCATAAATTTTTTTAAATCTTTAGAGGTTTTTGCAAAAAAATATTTCAATAACAAACACAAATTAGAATGAATCAGGACACAATTACTTTAGAATGGACGAAATTGACAAATATTTCAGAAATTGAATTTCCTACACAGAATAAATATGGAATATATCTTTGGGGATTCAATATTGATAATGAATTTATGCCATATTATTTAGGAATCGCTGACAATATATTTTTGAGAATTGTACAACATGCAAACTCTATAATTGGTGGTCGTTATCCTATATATCATTATGAATCATTGATAAATTTTAGTGAATTCAAAAAATCAGATGTAAATCCTGACAAATCAAGTGGAAAAGTGTTCAACCCTGTTTGGCCAAAAGGTTTTAAAACATTTTTGTTAGAAAGGAGAAAGCTTCAAAAGCACATTGACTTCATGATTGATAATTTTACGTTTACTTATTCCACTCTTGACAAAACTGTAATCTCAAAAAGAGACTTAAAGGAAATAGAGAAAATATGCATAAATCAAATCGGAAAAGAAAATCTTCAAAACAATAAATCTGGATTTTCGAACAGATTCAAAATTATTCATGGCGGAGAAAAAAAAATTATTGATAGAATAAAAACAACAAACTGCTAACAAACGCTCATAAATAATTACCGTAACAGAATTAAAATCAACGTTTGTAGTCCTTTCGAACCTAGTATAACCAGACAAGTAAACACTTCACATGCGGCAACTATTCATAGCGCAAAACGTAAGCCCCCTCCCACCAAAACAACCACCCAATAATTTAAATATTTAATAATAATTTCTATATCTTTACAAAATGAATTGGAAATATAAACAACATAAAGATGTATATATCCACAGCCTGATTGTTGGATATGAACACAAAAGGTGTACATATAAGAAGTTGGGTGCCATTTAAAACGACCGTACATATATGAAACAAACCTTGATAGTAATGTTATTTCTGATAATAATTTCGGGATTTTCATTCGGACAGGATGATTTATGTGAAAATTGTGTTGAATATACATTGGAATTAAATGGAACTAAGTTACAAGGGAGTAGTCTTCAATTTGCTGGATACGATGTTTCAATGATATTGCCTTCAGATTTTTCTGATGACAGTTTAAGTATAAACTATCTTTTTAATACTGTTCATAACCATGACATTAGAGGAGAATTCATTTTTCCAAATGGTAATACAACCGAAATAAAATATTCGTTGATAACCTACCACGATACAACGACTGTTTATATGAAAACATCTAATGGTTGGTATCCATGGGATAAACTAAGAATTGAGAACAATAGAATAATATTTTCTTATGATTATTGGTACTGCCCTCCTACTACAAAAACTGACTTGGAAATTATAGACTTATGCTTTGACTACCTGAAAGATTCAACAAGTTGGAATCAAAATGATGACAGAAAGTGTGATAACGATAAATCTGATAAACTTTGGAGCCTATTTTGTGCCATAAAAATTGCTTCAATTGAAAAATACGGGGAATACAATCACCGAGGAACAGTAATTCAAACAACTAGATTTGTGATTGATGAACTTAAACCAAATCATGAATATGCTCATACACTAATGGATTTTAATAATGATTCATCTACTAAATTTTTGGATATAATGAAAGTATTATCAATTGTTAATGACAAAATTGAAAAAGAATTAGAGATAAGTGAAAAATAAACGGCACAAAATAAATAGGACTCTGAACAGTCTGCAAAGCCTGTTCCGCAATAGCGGAAACCCAGGCAGGCTATGTTGAACTACATCCCCTTCCAACCCCCACCCACTAAAACAACCGATGATTTTAATATTTAATAATAATTTTTATATCTTTACAAAATGAATTGGAAATATAAACAACATAAAGGTGTATATATTCACAGCATGCTTGTTGGATATGAACACAAAAGGTGTACATATAAGAATTTGTGCGTCATTAAAATCAGTAAACTGGATACAAAAATCTATAATTTGACTATTTGCTAATCCTCAAAAGAAAGTTTACTTAACAAATGAAAAAACGAATTATTTATAAATTTTTAGGAACAATATTATGAAAAAACTTGGAAAAATAATTTATTGGATAGGTGTATCATTAGCAGTAATTATGGGTGCAATGGTTAGTTATGATCTTGGTGCTGTTTGCAATCTTGACTCAAATAATCTGCCTCAAACAATTTGGAGTTACCCCGCTTTGTGTTTTATTTTTTGGGCATTTAGTGTTCCGGTTGGTCTAATAATTGCTGCCATAGGTGTTTTGATTTACGCTAAAGCAGAAAAGAATACTATATTAAAATTTGGGCTTGGAACATTAGGAATTTTTACTTTTATTAGTTTTGGTAATGGTCCAATGCCCCATATTCCTGTTCTTTTCGGAATTGGCGGAACAATAATATTGTTTTTCTATTTCTTGATATTGTGGAAGAATGCCAAAAAATTAAAAGAAAATGCTTACAAATTAGCAGGATACACTTTTTTGCTAATTGGATTTTGGTTTACTTGCGGACTTGGAAGTAGACAATATCAACCTGCATTAGGTGCTGGCGAAAGCCCAATTGACATAATGGCTTATTTTGTACTTGCCATGCTGTTTTTTTGGTTAGGTGAAAAGAATATTAAATAGGAAATATTGGACTTGCACTTAACGTATTAGTATGCCATGCCAATGCCCACACACAAATAACACATTTGGTTTTTGCTGACACACAGGCAAATTCGGAAAAACCAAAAGAGTTATTTTTTTGCCAACTCTCAAAAGAACAAAATTGAATGATAATAACAAGTAAATAAATGGCAGACCATAAGAATTTACCTCGAAAAAGTGTTAGAATAATGTTAGATTATTAACAAACAAGTAAAATGTAAGATTATAGTTTTGCTAACTTAGTGGTAGATTTGCCAAAAACAAATAGGATTGAATTATACAATGAATAAATGGACACATTAATACTAACAGGAAGCATAATAGGGATCATAAACAGTTTCATTCTGATAATCTACGCAATAGCATCAAAAAAAGGAAACAGAAATGCAAACCTCATATTTGCACTATTTATTTTCATGTTGACTTTGCGAATTTCAAAATCCATTTTACTTACATTCACTGACGGCTTGCATGATTTCTTGCTAACAATAGGACTTTCCGGATTTTTGGCAATTGGACCAACATACATGTTTTTTACAGAAGCTATATTAAATCCCAAATTCAAATTTGAATGGAAGCAACTTATTCATTTGCTACCGGCAATCGTTTTCACATTTATGTGGGTTTTTCTTGATCAAATAAGAAGCAATGGGGATATATGGCATATTTTTTACAGAACAATATTATTACAATATATGGCATATCTTGCATTAACAATATACCGAACTAATAGTAAAAAACAAGATAAATCCATAATTGTAAGACAGTTAAATATTATTAGTGTTTTTTTATTAGCAATTTGGTTTGCTTACTTGCTTAACGAGGTAGCAGGTTTTCCATATATTTCGGGTGCTATTTTATATAGTATTTTAATATATTTCTCATTGATAATAGTACTTAACAAAGGATATGTAATTAATTTATCTAGTTCAAAGTATAAAAAAACAGGACTTAATCATTCAGAAAATCAACGAATATTATATGAATTAGATATCCTGTTTAATAACGAAATGATATTTAAAGATAATACCATATCGCTTACGAAGTTGACAAAAATATTAAAAACAAATACTCATATTCTTTCTCAGGTAATTAATGAGAATAAACAGCAAACATTTTTCGAACTTATTGGTTTTTATCGTATAAAGGAAGCTAAAAAACTATTAGCTTCTCTAGAGAACCTAAAGATATCTGAAATCGCCTTTGATGTCGGCTATAATTCGCTTTCTGCATTTAATACAGCTTTTAAAAAATCGACTGGTTTAACACCATCAAAATTTAGAAATGAAAAAATCAATACGTAATATAATTGCAATATCTGTTATAGTAATACCATTCTATTTAACAGCTATCTTGGATAAAGCATTTGGAGAAGTCGATTTTTCTATTGATGGTATTTTTGGTATGTATTTGCTTTATACATTTTTGGGTCTTTTAACTATATATTTCACAAATAAATACCTTCTAAATAAAAAATTAAAAGTTTTTGCTTCCTCAAAAGGCTCATTTATTATTGATATTTCGCTAGCTTTCTTACTTCTTATTTTTATTTTTTTTATTATGAGCTTAGGAAATATTACTTATGGACGCTGGTTACCTACTGACCCTGACAGAGAGAATATTGTAAATATTTTAAAAGACATATTTTCAGACCCCACTTATACTATTTTTTTACTTGGACCTTTTATTTGGGTTACAGAAGGATTTATGGCGATTTCAAGAGCATTTATTCTGAATAATTTATGGGAATTAAAACCAAATAAAACTTGGGCTTGGACTTCTATTGTAATAACAGCAATGTTTTGTTCATTAGTTCAAATTAACAATGGAATCCCGGGAATGCTAAATTGGTTTTTTATTTTTCTTGCCACAAATACACTTTATTATAAATACAGAAGAGTATATCCAATAATAATAGCAGGAATCTTATTGCAAACTATTGAACTGATAGGCTTTTGGGTATATGTTTTGTAATCCGGCAGTATTTAGCTCAAAAACAGTTTTGCCAATTGTGTCCGGTTTTTAATATTCGTTTTTAGAAATATTCGGCTATTATGGTCTTTGACAGTGTCGATTGAGATAAAAAGATTATTAGCAATCTCTTTATTTGTACAACCATCACAGATTAGTCGTATAACTTCCATCTCCCGTTTCGAAATATTATATTTCAACATTAATCCATCTGGGTCAGTTTTCGTTTCACCTGATTTAATTATTGGAATCCCACTAACTTTGTTTCCATAGATTATAAGCCACCAAATAAATAATACATTTATTAAAACTACAAGGAAATGCAAACTTAGCCTTTCCCAAATTTTATTTTCAATACCAAAACTCCCACTTAATAACCACTTTACAAATCCCAAAACCATCGGTACAATAAAAACCATACCCAACATTTTTATAGCTTTCTGAGATTGTTTATCCTGTATTAATTTAGATTGAAAACTCAGGTAAACACTACCAATAATGATGATGAAAATTATAAGGATGTCGGTATAAATCATAATGTTACTTATAATTCCCTGACTATCTAAAACAAGTAGTTCCAACCAGCCTAATATCCAAATACCAATAATAACAATTACGGATACTTTAAAAATCATTGATAATGATCTTGAAATCTTGAAATCCAGTATTTTAATTAGCAGGTTAATAAATGCAATCAAAAACAAGAATCTTGTAATAAATAAAAGAGAGAAGAACAAAATTTCCAATCCCATATTTCCAATCGAATTGTCAAGAATAAATGTATCTGAATTCCATAATTGCAAAATCAAAACAGAATACCAGATTGAGTTAAGGAATATAATTACTAAAAGCAAGGATTTTAATATACCCTGATCTCTCTTTTTTACTTTGTAAGCAATTAAAGAAATGGAAACAGCAGTTAATATAAATGTAACAGTAATAACTATGGAAATTACATTGCTCATAATGCAAACTTACAATAATTATTAAAGTTTTAAATCAGTGAGACTATTATTTCAGGAGCAATAGTGAACTGAAATTATTTAGTCGAACTGATCCTGAGCACAGTCGAAGGATCTCAAGGTCATATAACCAGTCCCTTGGTGCAGGGTAGTTCATTCCTTTTTTTACAACCCCACTAAAGTAGGGATTTTTAAATTCCATACTAAAGTGGGTAAAAGGGAATGTTTGCCCAATCTATTTTTGTTCCGAATTAAAAAATGAATATTAATATAAATACACAAAGATGAAAAGATTATTATCAAGCTATCTGATTATTGTCCTACTGGCTGTAACTAGCATAAGTATTGCTCAGGTAAATAATGTAAAGAAACAGTTCCCTCAGGATTTCAAACACAAAGTATATAAGCATATTATAAACATTACTGACATTGGTGTTCATAGTGCAGGAACAGAAAAAGAGAAACAGGCAGCAAAATACATTCTGGATGAATTTGACAAAATTGGTTTAGAAACAAATATTGAGAATTTTGAATTTGAATCGTATGATATTACTAAGACAAAACTCAGAATAAACAACATGAAAACTAAAGTACTGCAAGTGTGCTTTAATCCATATACATCTACTGTATTTTGGTTTGATGAAGAATTCATACTACTAGATGCAGATAATTCAACAACTACAGATATTGCAAATAAAATTGTTGTTGCATCCTTTCCATTGGGAAATATGAGTTTCTTTAGTTTGTTCTTTAACAAACCAAAACTCATTATCGTTATTTCACCAGTTGATTTTGAAGAATTGGCAAAGGTTGAAAGTAGAAACTTGCAATGTAAAATAACAGGGAAAAATAAAACACATTATTCACAAAACATTGTAGGCTTAATTAAGGCAATAAATAGCACTGAAGATGATATAATTATATCAGCTCATTACGATTCCTATCCAAGCAGCATAGGTGCTGACGACAATGCATCAGGTGTTGGAGCACTTATCGAACTGGCCAGATACTTTAAACTACATGCAGACCAGCTTACCTCCAACATTAAGTTTATTGGGTTTGGTGGAGAAGAGAAGGGTCTTTTAGGATCCAGAGCCTATTTAAGTGCACATGCAAACGATCTGGCAAATTGTTCACTGCTTTTTAATATGGATCAAATTGGTGGGGAAGATATTTTTATTGAAACTACTGGTGGTGTTTCTGGAATTCCTGACAAAATCGGTAAGACTCAATTTCCTGAGTACATGAGAAAACGATCTCTTGAAGGGATAGAATCAAATTGGAGGATCCTGGCTCCTGATGCAATGAGTATTTCCTTAATTAGTAATAGACCCTTCTGGCTATCAGAAATAATTAAGGAGAGTACTGAAGAGCTTCAAATAACTGCATCTTTTGTAGGCAATACTGGTTCCGATCAAATGACATTTGCTCAGGCGGGTATAGTTTCTACTGCTATTGGCACTTCCGGAAATGAATATCACAGCCCCCTCGATGTACCTACGCAAATACATAAGCAGTCTTTGGAAGATTGCAGTAAAATTGTCGTCGATGTAGTTTTTAAAACAATGAAGATGCACAAGAATAATGAAAGCCATACTCAAAATATTGGTTGTAACTCAACTAATATCGTAGAACAGAATGAATTAATGGCTCATATTCGGTTTTTAGCTTCCGATGAATTAAAGGGACGAAAACCGGGCTCAAACGAAATAAAAATAGCAGCCAGATATATTGCTGAACAATTTAGAGCTTCCGGATTACAAGAATTCCCAGATTTAGTTGACTATCTTCAACCCACATTACTCAAAAAAGACGAACATACTTATAAGCCTGTTTTCTGCAATAATGTTGTGGGTTATGTAGAAGGTTCCGATTCCACATTAAAAAAAGAGTATCTCCTACTTATGGCACATTACGACCATTTGGGTATAAAGAAGGATATAGAAAATCCTAATTCCGATTCAATATATAATGGCGCACGCGATAATGCGATGGGAACAACTGCCCTTATTTATGCAGCCAAAGTATTGGCATATGCAAAGTGTAAACGTTCAATTATATTTTTAGCTACAACAGGAGAAGAAGATGGAATGCTGGGAAGCAAATTCTTTGTAGATCACCCTCCTGCCCCAATTGAAGAAATAGTTTTTGTTTTGAACAATGACGGGGGTGGTTACAATGATACAACACTAATAAGAGTAGGAGGTAAGGAAAGAATGATTTATCCATTTGATTTGTGGGAAGAAATAGAAAAATCAGGTATTAAACCTCTACCTTACCCACAGGAACTGGAATATTTATATGATTTAGGAGACAATATCACATTTGTTAGAAAAGGAATTCCTGCAATAACTATAAGTCCCGGGTTTGATAAAATTGATAATGAAATTTTAAAATATGTACATCAACCCACAGATGAGGCCAATGATGATTTTAATTATTCCTATCTGCTAAAATTTAGCCAGGTATATACTGAGATTGCCCGGCTTATTGCTAACAGCAATAATGTTCCTAAATGGAAGAATAAATAAAATTGATTTTTTTATTGCTTCCCTATAAGATAGTCAGCTTTTTTTTGAAACTATAGCAATTATTGCAATTTATTTTAATAATTAAATACAATTAAATACAATGAAAACAATGAAAATAATTAAACAACTTATAGCACTTACCATAATCGTTCTTATTCCATTTGGGATAATGATTTGGTTTCGCTCTCATGATTCAAGTGGGTTTGCTTCGGTAGAACTAATAATTTATCCTCTTCTTTTTGGAGGTTTAAGTATTGGTATTTTATATCTGCTAAAAAGGTTTTATTTAAAAGAAAAGTTTACAGAATTCAATTCAGGAAAAGGTAAATGGACTACTGATATTTTATGGGGACTCGCCTTAACAACAATATATTTTATATTATTTTATGTTGAAAGGCTAACATTGTCTAATATATTAAGTTTCAATTCAAATATGGAACTTTTAGGTTTAATGTTAGATATGCGTAAAAGCCCGATTTTATTAGTAATATGGTTTGGTCCTGTTTTATGGATTGGCATAGCGTTATATGAAGAATTAATTAGAGTTTTTATACTTAGTAGCCTTTGGAAGTTCTCAAATAAACATGCATGGTCAATCTTAGTAATAATTATTTCTGCGTTAATTATTGGATTTGCCCATTGGAGTCAAGGATCATACGGAATAGTTACCATTGGTATAAAAAGTATAGTTTCAGGATTATATTTTTACAAATACCGAAGACTGCTCCCTTTGGTTATAGCCCATATTTTATATGATGGACTTCAGGTAGCTATGTTATTAATCACTTATCCTCATTAAAATAATGATAATGAAAGTATATAAATGGAAAAATAAAAAAGTAATAATCCTCTTTATAATACTCTGGATATTATTATCAATTAATGCAATAATTGCAAAAGAGTTTTTATTATCCCCAATTATAGAATGGTGGATAAATACAACAATTTTACTATCCGTAGTTTTATTATGTATATTGACTTACAGATCTGCAATTGGATTATTTTATCAAATATTATTTTTGCCTATTTCTTGGTTTGCACATGCCGTATTAACCGTTCCTGCGGCTTTTGTAATGGGGATAATAATATTAGACCCAAATCATATAAGAACAGAAGGAGAACATCGAGCAATTTTTATTTTAGCAAGTTTACCTGTATTGTTTTTTGCTTTGAGTAAATCTAAATTATTTGCTGAAGAAGTCTTAATAAAAAAATAATAAATTAACCTATGAAAAAATCAATTTTAATAATTCTTGCCCTAATAAACATATTAGGTTCATGTAAAGCTCAAAATAGGGAGACTAAAAACATAGAAGTTCTTAACACTGTTTGGGAAACGATAAACACGGAGTATTTCGATGCTACTTTTAATGGACTTAACTGGCAAAAGGAATATGAATATTATAAACCAATTATTGGGGCTTGTAAAAGTAATGACTCGCTTTATTTTTATTTGAACCAAATGGTTTTCAAATTAAATGTATCGCATTTGGGTGTTGTTTCTCCAGAGGAAGCAAACGAATCAGGAGATCCTCAATTGTATTTTGATGGTACTTTGGGAATGGAGGTGAGGTATCTAAAAGATGAGGCTGTTATAATTTCAGTTCAGAAAAACTCATCTGCTGCTAATGCTGGTATTAAACCAGGCTTTACTCTTTTTGAAGTAAATGGTAAAACTATAAAGTCTTTTGTAATTGAAAAAGAAAATAATCCAACGCCTCCTTTTAATTCTAGAAATAGGCGGTCACTAATTTCTCAGAACATTTACCGAGAGTTTTATGGTGAACCAGGAGACATTATCGGCTTAAAGTATTTTGACAATAATAACAAAATACATAAAGTTGAACTGGAGCTTAAGGGAAGAGGAATGCAAAAGATTAATATTATCCCAGAAATGCCTGCAATGTATGCATCAGTTGACAATAGAATTATTAACAGTAATACTGCCTATATCCATTTTGACGCATTTCTACCACATATTTTAGATTCTACCTTAAAAACGATTAACAAGTACATAAACTATCCAAATTTAATAATTGATTTGCGTGGTAATCCCGGTGGCGTATTTGAAGTCAGAAAAGCAATTGCTGAGCAATTTGTAAGTGAGACTACTCTTTTTTGGAAATATTATAGAAGAGGAAATACTAACGAAGTATTTCTAAATCCATCAAAAAACTCATATAAAGGTAATCTAGTCATATTAATCGATGAGCGCAGCACTTCATCCAGCGAAGAGTTTTCTGGTGGGATGAAAGCTATTGAAAGAGCAACTATTATTGGACAACAAACTCCTGGTAAAGTATTAACCATGGAGGTGGTTCCTTTACCCGAAGGTGCTTACTTTATTTATCCCATTCAACAAACTATAACTGCTAAGGATGACATACTTGAGGCAATAGGGGTTATTCCTGATATTAGTGTTGAATTAAACAAAGATTCTTTACTAATTGGAGTGGATAACCAATTAAATAGAGCTATTGAATTTCTTTCTAAAAATAATATTCCTCGATATCAATCAACCATTGAACAATTAGTAAGTGCTTTTTATAATGCTGGGCTTAACAAAAGTATAAAGCTATATTTTAATATTAAAGAACAATATCCATGGAAAGCCCACAAATATGTGTTGAATGATTTCGGATATTATCTATTATCAAATAGCAAAAATAAACAAGCCATACAGATATTCGAACTAAACACAAAAGAATATCCTGATTCAGCAAATGCTTTTGATAGCTTAGGAGAAGCATATATGAAGAATAACAACAGAAAATTGGCAATAAAGAATTATGAAAAATCCTTAGAATTAAACCCTGATTATTCTAACGCTTCTGAAATGCTGAAAAAATTAAAAAATTGATTATGCAAAGGAACGTCTGGTAATATTGAAAGTTTAAGATCAAATTTTGCATTTACACAAAAATCATATCTAAAAACAAAATAAAAAATGAATATTATGAACAAAAGGAACTGTGAAAGTTGCGGAATGCCAATGAATAGTATCGAAGATTTTGGAGGTGGAAATCCTGAAAATAAATACTGTAAACATTGTACAGATAAAGAGGGGAACTTAAAATCTTACGAGGAAAAAGTAAATGATTTTAAGCTTTTGCTTACAAACGCAAATGATTATGAAGAAGAACAAGCTACAAAAATTGCAAAAGAGAAGTTAAAACAATTTCCTGTTTGGAAATTTAGTTAGAAACAACAAAATATTTACCAATTATATTTGAGTCATATGAAAAAAAATCGGTTTCTAAAAATATTAATATTAATAGTATCATTAAGCTTTGTTACTTGCAAGCAGGAAAGTATTTCACAAAATATGAATGCTTTTTCTAAAGTAAAATACAACAATGAGCTTCCTCTTGATAGCTTTATTATTGCAATTCAAAAGCATTATCAATTACCAGGTTTAGCTATTGCAACAATTAACAATACAAAGATTAACGAAATTGCTATTGTAGGAGAAAACAAAACTAAAAATGGTGTTGCATTTAATAGTAATAGCAAATTCCAGATTGCATCTTGCACTAAATCATTTACTGCATTATTAGTGGCAAGTTTTGTTGATGATGGTTTAATAAATTGGAACACAAAAATATCAGAAGTTTTTACAGATAATAAAATACATAAGGATTTTAAAGATATTACAATAAGACAAATTTTATCACACATATCAGGCTTAAAACAGTTTTGGACAGATGATGAAGTGTTTGATATTCATTCCATCATTCATAAACTGCTAGGAAATACAGTCGAAAAACGAAAAAGGTTTGCTATATGGAACTTAACACAGGAAGCCAATTTTAAGAATAGTGAACATCATTATTCAAATGGAGGCTACGTAATAATTGCTTCTATTCTCGAAGAATTAACAGGGAAATCTTATGAGGAATTAATGACAGAACGAATATTTAAGCCACTGGAATTAAGTTCAGCAGAATTTGGCTACCCATTTGCTATTGATAGCACCCAACCTTATAGACATATGTATAGAGATGAAAATGGAATTGGTGTAACGATGAACAAACAAGACAGAATACCTAATAAAATATTTAATCCATCAGGTTTTATATCGCTTACAATAGAAGATTTTGCAAAATTTGTATTATTTCACATACAGGCCATTAACAATAAAGAAACTATAATAAAAAATAGTATAGTTCAAAAATTATTTAAGCCTGAACTTATTCTTCCAGATAATAATGAAGTTGGTTTAGGTTGGCAAATAATTTATGTAAATGGAGTTAAAACATATGGACATACAGGAAGTGACCAAACAATTAGAGCAGCAATGTCTATTAATCCAAAAACAGGTAAGGCTGTTGTTTTTGCAACTAATATTGGAGACCAAAGGTCAGAAATGGCAATGGTCAATGTAATTTTCGAACTTTTAGATTTATAAATTTTAAAAAAACATTATCATGAAAAGTATATTAACTTTTACATTCTTATTTGCATTATTAAGCTCTTATGCACAAGAAGGTGTAAAATTCAAAGACATAAGTTTAGACGAAGCATGTGTGATCGCAAAAACAGAAAATAAAATAATATTTATTGATTGTTATACATCCTGGTGTGTACCTTGCAAAAAACTTTCAAAGAACATATTTCCCATTCATGAAGTTGGTGATTTTTACAATAAGTACTTTCTGTCATTGGCTCTTGACATGGAGAAAGATAAAGATGGTATTAAATTAAAGAATCAATTTAATATTAAAGCATACCCTACATTTCTATTTCTGGATTCTTCAGGTGACATTATTCATATAAAGGTTTGGCCAGGTTCAACAAAAGAAGATATAATTACAACAGGTAGTTTGGCTTTAGATAATTCGAATAATTACAGTGCTACCATAAAAAGCATTAATAACGGTGAAAGAAATGCAGATGCAATTATTTCATACTGTGAGTCTCGTGTTAACAATCTAAATATAGACAGTCTAATAAATGACTATTTTACTAATATCTCACTTGATAGTAAGTTTACAAATTCTTCATGGAAGCTCTTTGATAATCATGTAGTTGATATTGATAATTCGCAATTTGATTTTTTTCTTGAGCATCGAAAAGAATATGAAAATATGATAGGTATAGTTAAAGTCAAAAAGAAGATTAGGAGAATATTCGAATACTACATTTATCATTTCAATGACGATAAGAAAGTAATGGAAAGATTAAAAAATATTGATTCCACATTATACTACCATGGTATCTGTTGGTATGAATATGATAAAGCGCGTAAAGAATATGCTAAAGATAAAACCAATATAGAAAAATGGGACATTCTTAAAGAAAAAGCGATAGTTAATTTTTCCATTGAGGGAATCGATTATTTAGAAGGTATTTATTGTAATGATCTGAATTCGTATTGTTGGTTCATATATGAACACTATAAGAACTTCAATGATACAAATGCATTGAAGTATGCACTTAAACTTTCAAAAAAGGCAGTAGTATTAGCGACTAATACCCACTATATTCTAGACACTTATGCTCATATATCATTCGATTTAGGGAATTATTATGAAGCCATTAAATATGAATCAAAAGCTATAGAACTTGCAACTAATGAAAATAGTGCGAACGTGAAATCCTATATCAAGGCGCTTAACTTATTTATATCAAAAAATGAATAATCATGAGTCTTATCTAGGAAATAATATTAAGTTGTGTTGTATAAAAACAGATAGAAATTAAAAGACTCATTACTACTAAAATAATTGAAAATTGATATAACATTTAAAAACAAATAGCATGAAAAGTGGAAATATTGATCGTCGTAATTTTTTATCAAAATCAATTTCGGCATGTGCTGTTACATGCATAGGTGTGTGTAATATATCAGCATTGTCAGCAATGGGTATGGATACACAAATTGAGAATCACAAATTTGATAGTATTTACGATAGAAAATTAACTCAGACGCAGGTAATTATTAAAGAATATTGCAATTTTATTGAACTTATTAAGGTTCTGCAAAAGAATATGAACAATAAAGAGGTAATAGAGTTACTGAAAAAATATTCATATGAAGTTGGGGCTCGATTTGGTAAAAATCAATCTAAAAATTCACCCGATAATAGTTTTGAATCATTTGTTAGGAATTTTAGACCTCCTGCTTATAAAAACAGATTATCCTTAAAAGTTGTAACAGATACACCAAAAGAATTTGAGCTAAAGGTTACTGAATGTATCTGGGCAACCGTATTTATAGAATTAGGTCTTGCTGGAGAGATAGGACATGCTGCTATTTGTAATATGGACTATTCCTGGCCTCAAGCTTACAATCCTGATATAAGGATGGAAAGAAATAAAACTTTAATGCAAGGAGACCTATATTGTAATCACAAATATATTGACACCAAAAAAAAGTTATAATTTAAATTTAAAAATATGAAAAAATATGTATTATTTATTATTATTTTAATTTCTCTTTCGTGCGGAAGAGAACCTTCTTATAAGATAATCGGGACGATTACTGATGTCAATACAATTGACATTAAGTTACTAAAGTATAGTGATGGGGAATTTCATCAAATTGATAGTGTGAGAACTTCAAATGGTGAATTTACTTTTACTGGTAAAGTAAAGAATCCTGATAGGTTTCACATTCAACTTAACGATGAACCAGGTTATAATGGATTCTTCTTAGAGAATTCAATTATTGAGTTTAACATAGACATTGAAAGCCCAACGCCTTTTTCTGTGAATGGTTCCATAACACATGAACTATATGAACAATTTGAAGAAAAATTCCAATCTGATTATTCTAGAAGTATAGATAGTATAAAGAATTTATATAAATATATTGAAGATGATATAGAAGAAAAAATTCTTGATTCATTGCTTAATTCTAAAATTGAAGAATCTATTAATTTTGTAATAGATTTTTCAAGGATTCATCCAAAATCGGTTGTAGCCCCATATCTTGCTTATAGGTATTCCTACAAAATACCGGAGTTCGACTACAATGATTTATTAGCTGTTAAAAATAACATATATAGTCAAGTGTTTAGTTCTGCGTCATATAAAATTTTTGAAAAGAGGGTTAAGAAATTGGGAATATCAGCAATAGGAAAACCATCTATTGATTTTTTAATGAATGACACTCTTGGTAATCCAATATCACTTTTATCAATTAATTCAGAATATATACTAATTGATTTTTGGGGATCAATATGTACTCCCTGCAGAAAACAACATCCAAATTTGAGAAAAGTGTACAATAAATATAAACCTAAAGGATTTGAGATACTTGGAGTTTCATTAGATGATAATAGGAAGGATTGGATTAATGCTATTAATAAAGATAAAATCAATTGGCTGCAGGTTTCATCTCTTACGGGCTGGAATAATGAAGCAGTAGATATTTATAATATCGCATTTGTTCCTCAAAATGTTCTTATTGATGGAAAAAGAAGGATTATTGCAAAGAATCTAAATCCTAGAGAACTTGAAATATATTTAGGAGAAATATTTGAATAGAGGTGTTCGTATTATTCTCATTAGAGAAAGTAAATTGAATCGATTAAATTAGATTAAGCAGGCCTAATCATAACCTAAACTTGGATTTTTACATGCTTACGACAGCTATTTTTTTATCGGCAAAAGTTTACTTGAGAAATAGGACATACTACTATATGCAATATGGATTATTCCTAGCCCAAAGCTTTTAATCTTGATTTCAAAATGGAAAGAACCAATACGCTCATGCAAGGCTACGATCATTGCAATCATAAATACATCAATATTAAATAGAATTTACAAAATGATTCAAAAGTTAAATTTATTTTTCATTATTGCCATTTTACAATCATGCGTACAAAATGATTCTTGGCAATATTTAGGACAAACTCCACCAGATAATGATCCTGTTATATTTGCAAAAAATATAATCACTACAAAGCATCATGAACATAGTGCACCTTCTATTTCGCCTGATGGAAGAGAAATATACTGGTCAGTTTTCAATAAATCTATAAGCCCTAATCAAACAATATATTCCGTTGAATTCAAAGACAATAAATGGAGCGAACCTCAAATAGCTTCTTTTTCTGGTCATTATAGTGACGGTGGTCCTTGTTTTACTCATGATGGGAACCGAATATATTTCTATTCTTTACGCCCTGTTTCAATGGATAGTACAAAATTGATAAATGATATTTGGTATGTAGATAAAAATGAATCAGGCTGGACAAATCCAAAAAATATCGGATTAAACTATTTAACATCTTATGATAAGTGGGTTTTTTCTCCCTCAGTATCTGATAATGGCAATATTTACTTTACGGGATTAATAAACGATATCCATGGATTATATAAAGTTCAAATCAATAATGATTCTTTTGATAATCCGATTCTTCTTATTGATAAAATAAACTCGAATTATGATAATTTTAACTGGACTCCATTTATTGCACCAGACGAGAGTTACATAATATTTTCTTCAAAAAGAGATGATAGCAAGAGTTTTAACGATTTATATATAAGTTTTAAACAAAAAAAAGGTGACTGGAGCAGTCCCTTAAATATGGGCAATAAAATAAATAATGGATCTCATGTGAGATTCCCTTATGTTTCACCAGATGGTAAATATTTATTCTTTACACGAGATAATGGAATTGCTCGTGATGATATTTTTTGGATTGATGCTAAAGTTATTAAGGAAATAAAAACTCAAAATAAATAAAAATGAAAAACAAACTACTTACACAACGATCGAATAGAATATTGAAAAATATCGTTTCGCTTTCTTTAATAATAATGATTCTTTCAAGCTGTATGAGTAATCAGAAAG
>CAZBSL010000037.1:0-17483 GCA_964494265.1 uncultured Bacteroidales bacterium | reverse complement strand
GATGCCCATCACATTCGTCCAACGGATGCTTCAGTAAACAGCACAAGAGGGCATCTTGATTTTGATAACGGTGGTACTGCAATTTATGATATGGGCGATCTTGCCGGTTACAGAATTAATAATGTATCATGGGAACCGAAAGACGAAGTAAAAGGAGATGTTGCCAGAATGATATTTTATATGGCTGTCAGGTACGAAGGTGATAATGGAGAGCCGGATTTAGAAGTGGTTGACTATGTAAATACTTATCCTGAACCAAAGCACGGAAAGCTTTCGTCGCTAATGGAATGGAATAATGCCGACCCTCCCGATGATTTTGAAAAAAACAGAAATAATGTAGTGTATTCTTATCAGCAAAACAGAAATCCTTTTATTGACCACCCCGAATTTATAACTTTAATTTGGGATCCTTCTGCCTCAATAAATGAGTTATCTGATAATACTCAAAAATATTTTTTATCGCCAATTCCGGCTAAGAACTATTGCTACATCAACTCAACTTTCCCAATTAATGAAATAAAAAATGGTTTTTCTTTTTTCGACATCGCCGGAAAAGAAATAGATATTTTTTATTCTAAGGAAGGGAATAAAATACGAATGGATATTTCAAATCTCTCAAAAGGAATTTATTTTGTTAAACTTGGAACTTCAGAAACCTTAAAACTTGTTAAATAATTCAATATAAAAATGAGTACTGTAAGAATAACGAAAGAATTTAATTTTGAAATGGCACATGTTCTTCTTGGATATGATGGGCCATGTAAAAATATCCACGGACATTCGTATAAACTTTCCGTAACAATTATTGGCAAGCCCGAAATGGATATAAATTCTACTAAGCTTGGAATGCTTTTGGATTTTAAAATATTGAAAACTATTGTTAAAAATTGTATAATTAATAAATTCGATCATGCATTAATTCTCAATAAAAATCATCCAAAAGAACTTTTATCGGATTTAATGGATAATTTTGAGAAAATAATTATTGCTGATTATCAACCTACAAGCGAAAATATTATTATTGATTTTGCAAACCTAATAATGAAAAATTTACCTGAGCATATCGAATTGCACAGTTTAAAATTACACGAAACCGCCACTTCTTATACTGAATGGTATAAAGTGGATAATTAAATTTTTACGAAACCTTGCAGTTTAAGATAAGTTGCATAAAAAGCTGGATGCTTAATTTGTCGCATTGTTCTGTTGCAACAATTTAACAATATAACCATATAACAATTAGCACTCAATTATTAACTGAGTTTAAGATTAAAAATTACTATACTTAAATTTTCGAGAACTTAATAATAAACTACTTGATTCGCAAGAATTTCCTATGAATTTTTCTTCCGCTTTCAGTTGAAATTATTAAGGAATACAGGCCATTTTGAAAATCCGAAACATTAATATTAAGGGTTTGTCTTCCTGCCGATAAAAATTCGTTTTTCGTATAAATAACTTGTCCTAAATGATTTATTATTGAATAATTAATATCGGAACTTTTATCTTGGCTAATTATAATTTTTGCATTATTAATAATCGGGTTTGGATAAATTTCTCCAACACTAATTAATTCATCATCTTCAAATTCACTAATATACACGCCTCCGTTTGTAAAATCTACAACGATTATCAAATCTGTGCAATTAGGGTTATTTTCATCAACAGTAACTTCTATCGGAGAAGATAAAATACCTGCAAGCTCAGCACATATTTTATATGTTCCAAAAGCAAGATTATTAAAACTAAAAGTTCCTTCTTCACAAGAATGAATATATGATAACGAAATATCATTTCCATCTAAAACTAATATTTCAATATTACTGAGATATCCTCCCGTTTCGTAATTTTCAACAATTCCACCAATATATCCGGCACCATAAGAATAACCGGGTGTTTGGTCGAGGTGAATATCATTATCTGCGGAGGTTTGGTTAACATAAATTATTTCAGCATTTTCCCAATTAATTTCATCACCTACATAACCGGGAAAATATTCGTTATAATAAGCTGATTCCAAATCTAAATCAGTTTTAACAATATATTCACCACCAATAATTTGATAAAACCAAAAACAACCAATTTGATCAAACTCTATCGTATCAATTGGAATTATTTCATCATTCTCTTTTTTATATAAGTAAGAAATTCCGGTATCAATCGGCCAATATCCTGCAAAAACCTGTCCACCCATGGTAAAGTAATCACGATAACCGACTTTGAGAATTTTTGTTAGGGAAGTAGAAATATAATCACCGAGCGTTAGGTCATAAGAAACAATGGATAATTTTGCTCTATATGTTCCATTTTCAGTATAAATGTGTTCAGGATTTTGAGCTGATGAAAAATTTCCATCTCCGAAATTCCATTCCCATGATATAATTCCGGAGCAAGGCGAATTATCAAAAAATGCAACTTTGTAATTATTTACCGTATCAAAATCAAATCTGAAATCAGGGTAGCAACTAACAACTGTTGTCGTATCATTTATTTTAAAGTTTACATTGAAATTATTTGAATCATCCCAGATAAATCTGAAATATAAAGTCGTATCGTAACAATCATTTTTATAATCAAAGGTTTCTATTTTCAAAGAACCTTTATATAAGACCGTACAAATAGTATCATAGAAAAACCCTAATGAATCGGTTAAAACGCTATTGCTATAAGATAATCCTGGTCTATAATTGGAATCACCCAATACATTTACTTGCTGGTTAATCAGCGGTACATTATGCTCAATACTTAACACTTGCCCCGAAATAAAAAGTTTATTTTCAGGTGCCTGAACCTGAGCAAAACTAAGGTTACTGAAAAATATCAAAAAAATGAATGACACAAGGGCATTAAATTGTGCATTACGAACCATCCTATAAAACATGAGAGGTTTTATTTGGTTACAACAATTAATATTATATATTTTTTTCATTATCTTTATTAAAACTTATAAATTAAACCCGTCCTAACTCCAAGAGAATAAGGATGTTTAGTGGTTATGATGTTATTATCGTTATTATATACTGACCTCAAATAATATCTGAAAGTTGGCTCAATTGAGATGTTTAAGTGATTTGACAATTTATATGCTAAACCAACATTTATAGCAAATTGCCAGTTAGTGCTTACTCGAGTTGGAATATCTTTGTCAATTTTAAGAATTTTTATTTTATCTTCAGGTATAACAACATCCGGAATATTTTTATTTATCATAAATGACATTATGGGGCCAGCTTTTAAGGTATAGGAAATTCTTCTATTGTGTTTTACAAATCCAAAAAATAAAGGAACTTGCAAATATGTATAATTATTTTTTGATGGTGAAATTGATATTTTCTTTAGAGAATCGTAAACGTCAACAGTAGTAGTGTGAAATATGGGCTGTACTGTTTGACCGCTTGTGTCAAAAGTTATACTTAGTAAATCTTCATAAGAACCGAGATACTCCTCGTAATCAATTATATATTTACCATTATCATCAGAAAAACTACAAGCTAATCCACTTTCAATTACGAATCCGTTATAATTTAAATTTAAACTTAAACCTGCAGTATATGCGTTTTTATTAACATCAGCACCATAAGGATAGAAAATGACCTCCGGTGTGAAATAAGCTCCAAGTGAGATTTGTGGTTTTATTCGATGCCTTAAAATTATATTTTCCTCATCATTATCTTGTTGTTGAACATCAGTATTCTTTCCTTCGAATATATTCAAGCTCGTTTTTTCTATATTATTATCTGATTTATTATTATTAGTAATTTGAGATAATTCCTCATCAATTGATAGTGTTGGTTGTGAGGTAATTGCAGTCTTGAAACTATCCGATGTTACAACTTCATTATTGTAAATAATATTATTATCATCAGATTGTGCAAATTGAATTACATCTGAGTTTGAATAATCAGGTTCAATCTTTTTATCAAAAATCTTTTCGATTAATTTTTCTTCTTTTTTAGGTTCAGGGTTTTTAATTTTTGTTTCAAAAGCTTCTTTTTTGGATTTTGTTTCGATTTCAGGTTTTTCAACTTCAGTTTTAATATCTGTTTCTATGCTTGGTACGCTTTCTATTTCTTTTCTCGGATTTTCTTTTAATAAATTTTCTGCCTCTGTATTTTCAGCATTTATTGTTGTAACGTGTTCAATATTTTCATTATCTTCAATTGAAATCTCAGTATTAATAGAAACAGGCTCCGAGACGACGGCTTCATTTCCATCTCCATCAAAAATAAAATATGAAGTGATTAGTGCAGCGGAAATAATTGCAATAATGACTGAAATTATTCGGGTTCCACCAAAATTACTTGATTTAGAATTAGAATCGGAAATATTTTGTTTAATATTATCCCATACTATTTCAGGTGGATCAACTTCGAAATCTCGAAATTTATCTTTAAATAATTCATCTATATTTTTATAGGTCTTTATCACAAACCAACGTTTACTAAATTAACAACTTTCTTCTGCAAAATTGCTCTTGCTCTTGACAATTGCGATTTTGAAGTATTCTCAGAAATGCTGAGTTTTTTTCCAATTTCTTTATGCGTATATCCTTCAATAACATTTAAATTAAATACTGTTCTATATCCATTAGGCAAGGTTTGAATTAAGCTTAATAATTCGTTTACGGAAATTTTATCAAGGATGCTTTCATTTGTGATTTTTGAGGTTTTAATATCGTCAATATCAACCTCAACAAATCGGCGTGACTTTTTCTTAAAATAATTAATAGCAGTATTAACTATTGTACGCCTGATCCATCCTTCAAATGAACCTTCGTGCCTAAAATTTTTTAAGTTTGCAAAAATTTTAATAAAACCTTCTTGTAAAATTTCTTCTGCTTCGATTTTATTTTTTGCGAAACGCAAGCAAACACCAAACATTTTTGGTGCAAAGCGTTTATACATCGCTTCCTGCGCTTTCGAATCGTTGTTAATACAACGATCAATAAAATCTTTTTCAGAGTGCATTTACCAGTTTTAACCCCTTACAAACCATACTCAAATCACTATAGATTAATTCATTTTTAATAACAAATTCAACCTTTAAGGCGTAAAACTACATAAATTATTTTTACATTGGCAAAAAAAATAATCTTTTTTTGTTTTTTTTTATTGCATACTGCAAAAAACTTTTTAACTCAACATGTATAAGTACTTTCTTAAGAATTTTTTATCACCCATTAGACAAATAATTAATCACAATGGTTGCATTAAAAATGATAATTATCATATGTTTTCACTATATGAGGATCAGATTTTGTTAAATATTACAATTCGGACATTGAAATTTTCTTTTAATAATTCTATTTCCCTAATTAACAAACCTATATCATTTTTCAATATCCAAATAAGGAAATAAATACTTTCACCAGTAGGAAAAAATATTTATTGAATTAATCAAGGCCGGATAAAATATTTAGAGCCTTTAGAAAAGTACTGTCTGTTTTATGGTAGATTGGGTAAAAGCCTTCATTATCAAATATTTCACGACCTATTAATGCTTTCAACATTAACAAAATTCTATCTTTTGATTTGTTTATCAATGCTTTGTTACATTTCACCCCCTTGCTATCTGCATATTCAATAAACTCTTGAAATTCATTGTTATTAATTTCAAAACGATTATTATAATCTTCAAAGTTCTGATATTGATCTAATTTATGCCTGTATTTATCAGAATATTCAAAAACGAACTGAAAAATAGAACCTTTATCAACTACTTGCTTATAAAATTTTAGATCAGGTTCTGATGGAATAGGTACAAAAATATCAGGCATAATACCGCCACCTCCATAAACAATTTTTCCTTTTGGGGTTGTAAATTTCAATGAATCATTAAAATGAACACTATCAACAGAAAGCATTTCACCATTTAAATATCGTTGGTATGATTCATAATAATAGTCTTCATTTCCATTTTCATAAGATTTCTGAATACATCTTCCTGTGGGTGTGTAATATCGTGCAACGGTTAATCTGACAGCCGAACCATCAGGCAAATTCAATTGTTCCTGAACCAGGCCTTTTCCAAATGACCTTCTCCCGATTATCAAAGCACGGTCGTTATCCTGAATTGCCCCTGCAACTATTTCGCTGGCAGATGCTGATTGATCGTCAATTAAAACAATTAATTCCTTATCTTCAAAAATTCCCTTAGAAGTGGCGTAAGCAAAAGCAGTCGGACGATTATTCCCTTCAGTATATACAATTAATTCCTGATTTTTTAGGAACTCATCGGCAAGTTGAATTGCAGCTTGAAGATAACCGCCAACATTACCGCGAAGATCTAAAATAAGTTTTTTCAATCCTTTATCTAATAAATTTTTCAATGCATCATCAAATTCCTGATAAGTAGTTGCCGAAAATTTATTCAGCTTAATGTATCCTATCGAATCGTTAACCATATAAGCAATATCAAGGCTGTAAGTCGGAATCACATCTCTTGTTATCGTAAAATCAAGTAATTCGGATATCCCTCTTCTGAAAATACTTACGTTAACCTTTGTTCCTCGCTTCCCTTTAAGCTTTTTCATAGCATCGGAATTTGAAATACCAATACCACCAACATTAACACTATCAATAATTACGATTCGATCACCGGCCTTAATTCCAACTTTTTTTGAAGGGCCGCCTTGTATAGGGTGTATTACTTTAATGGTGTCTTTTTCTATACGAAACTGAACTCCGATTCCTTCAAAATTCCCGGTCAGGTTTGAGTTAATTTCTATAAATTCCTCAGCACTAATGTAATTTGAGTGAGGATCAAGATTGGATAAAATCTCATCTATTGCTTCATTAGTTATTTTTTCACGATCTATGGAGTCAACGTAGTCGGATTCAATATAATTAACAACATCATTTAATTTATCGTAATTATCAGCCGACAAGGAAAACAAATTATTTTGAAGTGCGGAAACTGAAACAATCTTTGTTCCTATATAAACTCCGATTATCAATATTATTGCAAAATAAATTGGGAGGTAGGGCGAGTTTTTTTTTGATGCCATAAGACTAAAAAATAAATGCAAAGCTTTCTTCATTAAAAGAAAACTTTACATTTTTGATTCATTTTAAGTACCCGGAGCCGGGGTCGAACCGGCACGAGAATTACCTCATTGGTGTTTGAGACCAACGCGTCTACCAATTCCGCCATCCGGGCTTTTCATTTTATTAAACGCAAAATTATTTAAATATTTTATATAACAAAGAATATGTTGTAAATATTTTAAAATTCATATCTCTGAGTTTAGCTTGAGTTTCATATCTAAATCAAAGGCATTCATAAATTGGTTGATTCAAAAATTATATTAATATAGTTGGGAAATTAAACAATTTAGAAATATTTTTATTATTATCTAAAACATTGTAGAAATGACTATAAATGTTTTTCAAAAATTCAAAAAACTGAATTCAGAAACTAACTCTTGTTATCCGAAAAAATATTTACTACTTTTGCCGACCAAAAAACGAAAATAAATAAATAAAAATGGCGAAAAAATTAGTTACAATCTTAGCCGGTCGAGCTTCAATTAAGTTAGCCGAAGAAATTGCTGATAGCTATGGCATTAGCTTAGGAAAAGTTGTTGTTACTGATTTTTCGGATGGTGAATTCCAACCAAGTTTTGAAGACAATGTAAGAGGAAGAGATGTGTTTATTGTGCAATCAACATTTGCACCAAGCGACAATCTTTTTGAATTACTTCTTATGATTGATGCAGCAAGGCGATCATCGGCTCGGCAAATAATTGCTGTTATTCCGTATTTTGGTTTTGCACGTCAGGATCGCAAAGATAAACCAAGAGTTTCTATCGGGGCAAAGCTGGTTGCTAACTTATTATCTGCATCGGGTGTCAATAGAATTATCACTATTGATCTTCATGCTGATCAAATTCAAGGTTTTTTCGATATTCCGGTTGATCATATTTATGCATCATCTATTTTTATTACTTTTTTGAAAAAACTCAATCTTCCAAACCTGACAATGGCATCACCTGATACAGGAGGTACAAGAAGAGCAGGTGCTTATGCAAAAATCCTGAATACTGATCTCGTTATTTGTTATAAACAAAGATCAAAACCCAATGAAATTGAAAAAATGTCGTTAGTTGGTGATGTAAAAGGAAAAAATATCATTCTGACTGATGATATTATCGACACGGCCGGTTCAATTACCAAAGCTGCTCAGCTTATGATGGATAATGGTGCAACAAGTGTACGAGCAATCTGTACTCATCCCGTTTTTTCAGGTCAGGCCTACGAACGAATTGAAAACTCTCCAATTTCTGAAGTTTTTGTTACCGACACAATTCCTTTGAAAAAAGATTGTGATAAAATTAAAGTGCTTTCAACTGCCGACACTTTTGCAGAAGTTATTAAAAGAGTTGTAAACTATAAATCTATAAGTTCATTATTCAATTTTAAATAATATTTTTAAACTAATCTAATTAACATTATGAAAACAGTATCTATTAGCGGTTCTCTAAGAGAGAACGTAGGGAAAAAAGATGCAAAAAAGAACCGTAAACTTGGTAAAATTCCATGTGTAATTTACGGAGGAAAAGAACAAACTCATTTTACAGTAGATGAAATTGGTTTTTCGAAATTGATTTTTACTCCTGAAGTTTATATCATCAATATTGAGATAAATAAAAATGAATATACTGCCATTCTTCAAGATATACAATATCATCCTGTTACAGACAGGGTTTTACACGTTGACTTTCTTGAAGTAATTCTCAGCCACCCAATTGTTATTGGTCTTCCGGTTAAACTTGAAGGAAATTCGTCGGGTGTTCTTAAAGGTGGAATGTTTATTCAAAAGCTTAGAAAATTAAAAGTCGAGGCTCTTCCGAAACATCTTCCCGATAACATTGTACTTGATATTTCCGATCTTGAAATTGGCGATTCTATCCGTGTTAAAGATATTGAACAAGAAAATCTGGAATTGCTTGATATTCCAAATGCTGTTATAGTAGCTGTTAAAACTGCTCGTGGAATAGAAGAAGATGAAGAAGTAACCGAAGAAGAAGGAGAAGAAAAACAAGAAGAAACTCCTGAAAAAGAATAAAATAAAAATTATAGTCTTTTCTAATAAAGGTATAAAGAGAATTTTGAACTTTATACCTTTATTTTTTTTAATCAATTTATTAAATTTGAAAATTATTTTGCTGATTTTATTGTAGAATTTATATTCAATGAAATATTTAATTGCAGGTTTAGGAAATACTGGTGAAGAATATGCAAACACACGACATAATATCGGTTTTGTAGTTTTGGATGCATTTGCCCTATCATGCAAAAATTCTTTTGCTTCTGCACGATATGCCTCGGTTTCAAAGTGTAAGTTTAAAGGGCGAATTTTTGTTTTAATAAAACCATCTACTTATATGAATTTAAGTGGCAAAGCAATTAAATATTGGTTGGAAAAAGAAAAAATTCCTATCGAAAATTTTCTTGTGGTTGTTGATGATATTGCCCTGCCTTTAGGAACTTTAAGAATGAAAATGAAAGGCGGCGACGGTAGCCATAACGGATTAATCAGCATAATAGAAAATATTAACACCACCAATTTCCCGCGATTGAGAATCGGTATTGGAAATGATTTTCCTCAAGGTTTTCAATCGGAATATGTTTTAGGAAAATGGACAAGCCCTGAAGAAAAAATCATGATTCCGAGAGTGAAAATTGCTGTCGATATTATTAAAAGCTATGCAACAATAGGCATTGAACGTACAATGACATTGTATAACAATAAATAATTTCACTTTTTCTTTAGCCTTATTTTACACTAAATAAGACTTTTATCTCTTAATTAATAATATTTAAAAAAAAACGAAAAAAAGCTTGCGAATTATATTTTATGTAGTAATTTTGACCACTTGGTTAAACCTATTGGATAAACCAAAGAATTAAATCACTTGATTAAAAAAATGACAGGAAGAAATCGGGGCACGGAAGAAAGAATTTTTGAAGCTGCAAAAAACGTTTTTGTAAACAAGGGTTTAAACAATAGTCGTATGCAGGAAATTGCACAAGAAGCCGGGATGAATAAAGCTTTATTACATTACTATTATCGAAGCAAAGAAAAATTATTTGAGGCGGTTTTCAATAGTATTCTGAAAAAAGTGATACCTCCAATCGCTGAATTGCTTAAAAAGGAAATACCACTTTTTGAAAAAATCGAATTTATTGTCGATCGTTATATTAACAGCTTGATTTCTAATCCTCAAATTCCTGTATTTTTTATTCAGGAAATCCAACGCAATCCTCAGCAAATTGTTGAAATCATCAAAAAATACGGATTAGAACCGGAAATTTTTTTTCAACAAATTAATGATGAAATAAAAGCCGGAAACATCATTGATATACAACCTCAACAATTAATTGTTAATTTATTAAGTATGTGTGTTTTCCCTTTTGCTGCAAGGCCAGTCGTTCAGGGAATGATTTTCGAAAACAACAAAAAAAAATATGATCAGTTTTTATTTGAAAGAAAGAAAGAAGTGTCAAAATTTATTATTAATTCTATCAGGAAAAAATAAACAAATGAAAGTTTTTCTAACAATTATCGGAATCATTCTGTTCAATATTTCAATTTCACAAAATCAGCAGGTTATAAGTCTTGAAAATTGTCATACTGAAGCCGTAAAAAATTATCCCTTATCAAAACAACTTGAATTGCATTCTTCATCTTCCGATTTAGAGCTTTTGAATATTAAAAAAAACTATCTTCCCAACATTGAAATCAACGGGCAAGCCTCTTATCAATCGGAAGTTACAGAAATTCCGATAAATATGAAGGGTGTAGATATTCCAAGTCTCAGTAAAGATTGGTATAAAATTGCAATGAATGTCAACCAGCTTATTTTTGATGCTAATTTGACAAAAACACAAAAAGAAATTAATCAAGCTGATTTATTGATTAACAAACAAAATATTGAAATTGAACTCTATAAACTTAAAGAAAGAATAAATTATGTATTCTTTAACATTGTTTTATTAAAAGAAAAATCAAAGCTTCTCGATGTTTTTAAAAATGAAATCCGGGAAAAGTTATCCAATGTTCAGTCGGGGGTAAATAACGGAGTTTTACTTAATTCTGAAGAAAATGTATTAAAAGCCGAATTACTCAAAATCGAACAGCAAAAAACAGAAGTTGAAACGAACTTAAGTTCGTCGGTGAAGGTTTTAAGCCAATTAACTTCGATACATATTTCAATTAATACTGATTTTATTCTACCAAAAATACAAATTACGCCTGATTTACTTTTTAACAATCGACTTGAATACAGATTGTTGGATTTACAAAAAAACAAAATTAATTCATTGAAAAACATGATAAATATTAATACAAGGCCAAAAATATTCGGTTTCGGGCAGCTTGGTTATGGAAGGCCCGGGCTAAATGTTTTATCCAACGAGTTTGACACCTATTATATAATAGGTGCAAAACTTAGCTGGAAACCCTGGGATTGGAAAAAAACGGAAAATCAAAACAAAATACTTGATATACAATCTGATATTATAGAAACTCAAAAAGAAACTTATGATTTGAATTTTAATATTTCGCTCGAAACAGCAATGTCGGAAATTGTGAAATTTAAAACACTAATTCAAAAAGATCAAGAAATCATTGAATTAAGAAAACAAATTTCAAAAACAGCTTCTGCACGTTTCGATAATGGAGTAATTTCCTCGACTGATTTAATTACTGATCTAAATGCTGAAACTCAAGCAAAGCTAAATTTACAAACACATATTTTGCAATTGATTCAAGCTAAGATTAATGTATTGACAATTATAGGTGGGTTATAAATTAATGAGTCTTTATATAATTTATTTAAAATAAAAAAAAACAGATTTACTGATTATCTATATAATATCATAAATAATTAAAAAATGAAAATAAAATACTTATTTGTTATTCTAACAATATTAATTTCTGCATGTTCAAGCAATAACAACAAATCTGATGCTTATGGAAATTTTGAAGCAACCGAAATTATGGTTTCTTCAGAAGCAAACGGAAAAATCCTTTCTTTTAAGGTTGAAGAAGGCGAAATATTAAAAGCTAATGAAATTGTTGGCTTGATTGATACAGTAAAATTAAATTTACAAAAACAGCAACTCCTTGATAAACAAAAAGCAATTGCATCGAAATTGGAAATAGTTTCTGCACAGATCGAAGTGCAAAAACAACAAAAAGCCAACTTGATGATTGATAAAAACAGATTGGACAAATTATTTAAAGACAAAGCTGCGACCCAACAACAATTGGATAAAATCAATGGTTCACTCGATCTTGTAGAAAAACAAATATTATCAATCGAGACTCAAAAAGCCGGAATTTATGATGAAACACAAGCCATTGGGAAACAGATTGATCTGATAGAAGAATCATTAAAAGATTGCTATATAAAAAATCCGATTAGCGGAACGGTGCTTTCAAAATTTGTCGAACAGAGTGAAATTACAGCCTTTGGAAAACCTTTATACAAAATTGCTGATTTAACCGAATTGAAATTAAAAGTTTATGTAAGCGGGGCACAACTCCCAAATATTAAAATCGGACAAACGGTTGAAGTTTTGGTTGATAAAAATGAAAAATCCAATCGTAAACTTCAAGGTGAAATTTGCTGGATTTCTACTTCCGCCGAATTTACTCCTAAAATTATTCAAACTAAAAAAGAAAGAGTAAATTTGGTTTACGCCGTAAAAGTTAGAGTGAAAAATGACGGCACCTTAAAAATCGGGATGCCGGGAGAAGTTAACTTACTTAGCCAATAATGATTGAATGATAGAATGCGAAAATGATTAAATGAAAAAAAACTATCCAATAAATAAAATTTATATACGGTTTAATTTTTAATCACTTCCACATAAATTAATATTAGAAACAAATAATTAATCATAAAAAAAACGAAAATGAAAAAATTATTAATTGTAATTATCGCTGTTATTTCTTCAAGCAGCCTTGCTTTTTCTCAAGATTTTAAAGCAAGTGATATTGAAGGTATTTGGTTGAATGAAGATAAGGATGCTAAAATTGAAATATCAAAAAAAGGAGACAAATATTTTGGTAAAATAATTTGGATAAAAGACCCTATTGATGAAGAAACAGGAGAACCCAAAAAAGACAAACACAATCCCGACGAGAAATTGAGAGACAGGCCTTCCTTAGGGCTTGAAATTTTAACAAATTTTAAATACGACGGTGATGATGAATGGGATGATGGAAAAATCTATGACCCCAAAAGCGGCAAAACCTATAGTTGTTATATGCGGATGCTTGATAAAGAAAAAATCAAAATCAGAGGATATATCGGCATTTCTTTGCTCGGACGCACAACATATTGGACAGGATCAACAAAGTAAACTTTTATAAAAAATCTTAATGACTTCGGTTCAAATTAGCGAATTAACAAAATCTTACGGCAAAACTATTGCTCTTGATAATATTTCAGTTTCAATTAATAAAGGAGAATTGTTTGGATTTATCGGGCCTGATGGGGCCGGGAAAACAACTTTATTTCGCATATTAACTTCCTTATTAATTCCTGATAAAGGTTTTGCAAAAGTTGAGAATTTGGATGTTGTAAAAGATTATAAAAAAATAAGAAAAATTGTCGGGTATATGCCCGGACGATTTTCACTTTATCAGGATCTTTCGGTTGAAGAAAACTTACAATTTTTTGCAAGTGTTTTTGGAACAACTATCGAAGAAAATTATCATCTCATCGAAGATATTTATGTTCAAATTGAACCTTTTAAAAAACGCCTTGCCGGAAAACTATCGGGAGGCATGAAACAAAAACTGGCTTTGTCGTGTGCGTTAATTCACAAACCTGAGGTTTTATTTTTAGATGAACCGACAACAGGTGTTGATGCAGTTTCGAGAAAAGAGTTTTGGGAAATGCTGAAAAAATTGAAAAATTTCGGGATAACAATAATTGTTTCAACGCCATATATGGACGAAGCTGAACTTTGCAACCGAATTGCCTTGATACAAAATGGTAAAATTCTCAGTATCCAAAGTCCTCAAAAAATCATCAGCGAATTTAAATTACCTATAATTGCCATTCGTTCCGATGATATGTATTTATTAGTTAAAGATTTAACTGAGTTCGATCAATGTAATTCAATATTTTTGTTTGGTGATTATGCACACTTTACTTCAAAACTATCAAAAATAAATATCAAACCTATCGAAGCTTTTTTATTATCAAAAGGCCACACAAATATTAAATTTAAAAACATTAAACCCGATATTGAAGATTGTTTTATGGCTTTAATGAAAGAATGAGTAAATGAGTTAATGATAAAATGAGTAAATGATAGAATGATTAAATAATGCGTTATTCAAGCATTCTAAAGTTATAAAAAGCTGAATTGACGAAATATAAATGTGACATAAAAGATATGGGTCAACCTGAAAACATAATAAAAGTGAAGAATTTGGTTAAGAAATTCGGGAGTTTTGTGGCAAACGATAATCTTAGTTTTCAGGTGAAAAAAGCTGAGATTTTTGGTTTTCTCGGTGCTAACGGGGCTGGAAAAACTACAGCTATAAAAATATTATGTGGTTTATCGGCTCCAACCTCCGGCGAAATTGAAGTTGCCGGTTATGACGTTTACACTCAAACCAATTTGATTAAAAAAAACATTGGGTATATGAGCCAAAAGTTTTCACTTTATGAAGATATTACCATAAAGGAAAATTTCAGGTTTTATGGCGGAATTTACGGACTGAGTAAAAGTAAAATTAATGAAAGAATAGCATTTTTCCTTAAGAAGTTAAAACTTGAAAGTGCAAAAGACGAATTAATTAGTTCGCTACCTTTGGGTTGGAAACAAAAAATTGCTTTTTCGGTGGCTATCATGCATGATCCGAAAATCGTTTTCCTCGATGAACCAACCGGAGGAGTTGATCCAGTAACGAGAAGACAGTTCTGGGAAATGATTTATGAAGCTTCCCACAACGGAATTACGGTTTTCGTAACAACACATTATATGGATGAAGCTGAGTACTGCAACAGAGTTTCAATAATGGTTGACGGAAGAATTGACGCCTTGGATACACCCGAAAATTTGAAAAAACAATTTGGTGTAAATTCGATGAATGATGTGTTTTTGAAATTGGCAAGAAATTAGAAATGGAAGATTGGAGAAATGGAAGATTGGAATTATGGAAGAATGGAATTATGGAAAGAAATCTCAAACGCTAAGCAGAAACTTTCAATACTACAAAACTCCCCTACTCCATATTCCAACATTCCATTTTAATATTAATAAAAAGTAAGGAAATTATTTATGAACCGATTTTGGGCTTTTGTAAAAAAAGAATTTCTCCATATTTTTAGAGATCCGCGAACAATACTGATCTTGTTTGGAATGCCTATTGCCCAAATAATGATTTTTGGTTATGTCGTAAAAAACGAGATTAAAGATGTTAGAATCGCTGTTTATGATAAATCAAAAGATAATGTTACAAGAGAAATAACAAACAAAATTCTGTCTTCAGGGTATTTTCTGCTTTCTGAAAAAATTGATTCTGATAATGAACTTGAAAGAATTTTTAAAAAGGGTGATGTAAAAGAAATTATAGTTTTTGAACCTAAATTTGCCGAAAAACTTGAAAACACTAATACCGCAAGCATTCAATTGATTGCTGACGCTTCCGATGCCAACACCGCCAACCTGATCGTAAATTATACACAAGCAATTATCTATGATTATGTCAAAGACATAAATTCAAATAATTCACCCCTTGTTCAGATTGTACCTGAGGCAAGAATGATGTTCAACGAAGAAATGAAAAGTGTTTACATGTTTGTACCCGGAACGATGGCATTGATACTGCTTCTTATCTCAGCAATGATGACTTCTATTTCAATTGCAAAAGAAAAAGAAATGGGAACAATGGAAATTCTTTTAGTATCACCGCTTCAACCTTTGCAAATAATATTGGGAAAAGTAATGCCATACATTATATTGTCTTTTGTGAACGCAATAAGCATTATTCTTCTTGGTTTTTTTGTTTTTGATGTACCTATCCAAGGTAGTATTATTTTGTTGATGTTTGAAACCATGCTTTTCATATTTCTTGCATTATCAATAGGGATTTTTATTTCAACGGTTTCAAAAAGTCAGCAAACGGCAATGTTTATCTCAATATTTTCGCTTATGCTACCAACCATTTTACTTTCAGGTTTTATTTTTCCGATTAAAAATATGCCATTAGTATTACAATGGTTCTGCTACTTAGTTCCCCCAAAATGGTTTATTATTATTATTAAAGATATAATGTTAAAAGGAACCGGTTTAATTTACGTTTGGAAGGAAACTTTAATACTAATCGGAATGATAATATTTTTCATAAGTTTAAGTGTCAAAAAATTTAAAGTACGTTTAGAATAAAATGCGAACAATTTTATATTTATTGCAAAAAGAATTTATTCAGATTTTCAGGAACAAAACTATGCTCCCGATTATCTTTTTATTACCAATTGTTCAATTGATAATTCTCGTTAATGCAGCAACTCTTGAAATGAAAAATATTGACTTGGTTGTAGTCGATAACGATTTGTCATCAAGTTCCCGCAAATTAATCGCAAAGTTTGAGGGATCGAAATTTTTCAATTTAGATGAATTTACTTTTTCCATAGAAAAGGCAAAACAGAAATTATTAAAAAATGAAGCGGATATAATTATTAATATTCCTTCCGGTTTTGAAAAAGATTTGTTTAGCGAGGAAAAAACTAAAATACAACTTTTAATTAATGCAATTAATTCTACTGCCGGAGGACTTACAAATGTTTATGCAACAATGGTTATTTCCGATTTCAATAAAAATATTATCGCTGAAAACATTAATATTTTGCCGCTGAAAAGTTATAAAAAAATTAATGTTTTACCTTCATTTTGGTATAATCCCGAATTAAATTATAAGATATATATGTTACCGGGAATACTGGTTATTCTCATCACAGTTATAGGCATGTTCCTTTCTTCACTTAACCTTGTTAGAGAAAAAGAAATGGGAACGATTGAACAAATAAATGTTACTCCGATTAAAAAATATCAATTCATTGCCGGTAAATTAATTCCTTTCTGGATAATTGCTCTTTTTGAACTTGCTTTCGGTTTGGTAATTGGAAAATTATTGTTTCAGGTTCCAATGATCGGGAATTTATTTCTTCTTTTCGGCTTTGCATCGGTTTATTTACTCGTTATGCTTGGAATTGGTTTATTTATTTCAACAATAGCTGATAATCAACAGCAGGTTTTATTTATTAACTTCTTCTTTTTATTAGTATTTATTTTAATGAGTGGAATATTCACTCCCGTTGAAAGTATGCCCGAATGGGCCCAAAAAGTAAATATTGTTAATCCTCTTGCCTATTTCATGAAAGTTATCAGAATGGTTTTATTAAAAGGATCAACTTTTAATGATATAAAGGAACAATTTTTTTCTCTTTTGGTTTA
>CAZBSL010000036.1:4440-18169 GCA_964494265.1 uncultured Bacteroidales bacterium | reverse complement strand
ATAATAAATTTCACTTTTGTTCCTTTTACTTTTCCTTCATTATCTTTAATCTCATTAATTTCTAAAACAAAGTGTTTTTTTCTTAAGCCTTTATTGAATATTTCAATTCTTTCGTTGGCAATAATTGTAGCGAGCGAAGTATGATTTTTCGATTTCTCATTTTTTAATTTCTTTGAGGCTTTTAAACCAATGCCATTGTCTTGAATAATTAGTAAAATAGCATTTTTTTCAGGTAACAAATCATAAGAAATTGAAATAAAACCTTTGCTTTTCAAATGTATTATCCCATGTTCAATTGAATTTTCGACAAATGGTTGTGCAAGCATGGGCGGAATTTTAATTAAATCTGTTTGAATTAACGGATCGATAATTATTTTATAATCAAATTTTTTATCATACCTGAGTTGTTGTAAATCAATATAATTTTGCAGAGTTTTAATTTCTTTTTCAAGGGTAATAAATTCTTCTCTCGAATTATAAAGAATTGACCTGATTAGTTCGGCAAAGCGTGAAAGATATGAGCCGGCCTCAAGAGGGTTGTTTTCAAAAATAAAGCTTTGAATCGAACTTAGGGAGTTGAAAATGAAGTGAGGATTCATTTGCGAGCGAAGCAGTTTTTGTTCAAGTAGTTGAAATTGGGTTTTTTCAATAATTTTCTTTTCTCTGTATTTTATTATTAGAATTACTATAAAAATTAGAAAAACAATTAAAAGCAACAAAAACCAAGTTGTTTTCCAAAAAGGCGGCGTAATAATCATATTAATGGAAATTCCTTTTTCGTTCCATATTCCGTCGCTGTTTGATGCTCTGAGCCTAAATTTATAATTACCGGGATCAATATTTGTATATTTTGCAATTCGGTTTGGCGATTCGATATAAACCCAATCTTTATCGGCATTTTCGAGCTTATAAGCATATTTTATGTTTTCCTGATTTGAGAAATCAAGAGCAGTAAACTCAAACGAAAAATAATTCTCATCATAATTAAGTTCAATAGGTTTGGAGTTGAGAGTATCAATTTCTTTTTTATTATCAAACACGCTAAATGAGGTAATTGCCAATCGGGGAGGGTTAGTGTTTTTAAAAATAGATAATGGATCGCATATATTTATGCCGTTTTTACCTCCAAACAAAAGTTCGCCGGATTTTAGTTTGCAATTTGCATTAGAAAACTCATTATCCTGCAACCCGTCTTTTTCGTAATAGTTTTGAAAAATCTCGCTTTCAGGATCAAAGCTGCTTAAACCGTTTAGTGTTGCTATCCACATTATTCCCTTTTCGTCTTCCTGAATACTCATTACGTTGTTATCAGTTAAGCCATCGTTTTCAGTATAATGAGTGAATGAATCGGAATTCTGATTATATTTATTTAATCCAAAGCCCCCAACCCAGATTGTTCCGGTTTTATCAACATAAATACAATTAACAAGATCGCCCCAAAACGAATTATCATTTTCCAAATTACTATTGAATTGCTTAACTTTCTGAGTTAGGGGGTCGATTTGATTTAAACCCTTATTTGTAGTTCCAACCCAAATTTTTCCGTTTCTATCTTCTGCAATACACTTAATTAAGTGTGAAGACAAATACTTACCGGGATTATAAACAAAAACTTCAAATTTTTCAGTATTGATATTAAATTCACAAAGTCCTTTTTCTGTTCCTACCCATAATTGATTGGGAGGAACAAATGCCATTGACCAAATAGTGTCACTTGTTAATCCCTGATTTGACTTTATTGAATAGTGATGAATTACTTTTTTATCCCGAATCCTGAACAAGCCCTTAAATGTTCCGACCCAGATGTCACCTTCCTCATCAACAATTTTACATAAAATGGTATCTATTTTAGAATTTGATTTTAGAACAGATATTTCAGGATTAAAATTCAGGGAAGGTGAGTCCGGAAAATTATTCACAGGCATGATAGAAATATAAGGTTTGTTTTGTTTTTTATATATTCCGTTGTTGGTTTGAAACCAAACATTTCCATTCTTTTCGCTGTAAATATTAGTAATTTTGTTAAATTTATAATGATGATAATTTTCTTTATAATAGTTTGTAATTTTTTTTGCCTTCGGATTTAGAGAAATAAAAACAGACTGACTTTGTAACCCAATCCAAATATTGTTTCCATCAAACACCATGTTTTTTATCAGGCCCGGAACCATGTAAAGCTTTAATTTATAGGTTTGATCTTTAAAAGCATTCCTTTTTTTGTCGAATTGATATAAACCCAGAGCCCCCCATAAACCACACCAGAAGTTGCCTTTACTATCTTCAAAAAAATCGTTATACCAATCGGCTTTAAATGAGTTTTTTAAAAAGGAATATGATTTAACAGCATGGGTCTCGGGATTAATAATATTAAAGCCTTTTCCAGACCATTGCCCGGCCCAAACATCTCCGTCGCTATCTTGCATTAGCACAGAAATTCGATTTGAATTAATTTTGTTTTTTCCTTTATTTGAATACTTATAACAATCGGTTTTGATAAAATCATCGTTCATACAATCAATCCCCGAATTATCGGTTCCTATCCAAATTTCACCGGATTTAAGTTGCAATAAAGCAGTAGTATTTGAAGAAACCGGTGTTCGGTCATCTCCTGAAATGTGATAAATATGCTTGAATTTATTTTTCGAGGGTTTGTAAATGCTTATTCCATTGATTGTCCCTATCCAAACATTTTCGGCATGATCGATATAAATTTTGTTTACATGATTATTTATAAGTGAATTTGCGTTGTTATCATCTTTTTTAATAACTGTGATTGAATTGTTTGATAAATCATAAATATAAATTCCGCCTCCTGTTCCAATCCAAAGATGTTTGTTTTTGTCTTCAACAATGCTAAATGTGGAGGTTGGAAATATTTTAGAAAACATCTCAGTTTTTGTGTTCAAAGTGTAAAGACCATCAATACCACTCAGCCACATTCTACCTTCTGAGTCACGAAAATATTTGGAAACATCGTTTTCGCGTTTTTTGTTGGGATCGTTTTCATCGGGCAAAAAAATATTAAATTTTTCAGTTTTCGGGTCAAAGCTATAGATACCCATAAATCGCCCCCCCAGCCATAGAATACCGTTTTTATCTTTATATAAATCGTGATAGAAATATGTATTCACCATACTGGGTTCTGTGTGATGATATGTCACAGATAATTTATTGGCAGAATTATATTTTATCAAATCACCATTAGCAGTTTCAATCCATAAAATATTATTTTCATCAGGCAGGATAGCTCTGATGTAATCATTAATCTCAATAAAATCGCCGTCATCGTTTTTTCTTTTAACAGTTTCAAAAGAGTCATTATTTCGGTTGTATAAATTGAGCCCCGCGCGGGTTCCTATCCATAGGTTTCCTGTCGAATCTTCTTTCAGACAAGTAACAAGATTATCAGCGATTGAAGCAGAGTCGTCGGCTTGATGTTTATATTGTTTTATTTTGTATCCGTCGTAGCGATTTAGTCCGTCAATTGTTGCAATCCATAAAAAGCCAAATTTATCCTGGAAAATGTCAAGCACGTAATTATTGCTTAAGCCGTTTTTTTTTGTTAGTTTATCAAATTTCAGGTAAGGATTCTCGCTTATTTGCGGTTTGGAAATTTTCGGCTCTTCGGTTTGAAAAGGTTTGCCATAAGTTGATTTAATGTAATTTTCGGAGTTTGAAAAATTCAAATTTATTTTACCTGATTGTTCATTTGAAGCAAATGAAGAACAGTTGACAAATAAGAGTAAAACAAATACATAGTTCAAGATTTTCTTTGTTTCACTATGCGATTTAGCATCAATCATTAAAATTATAAATTATATAATTGTTTTATAACGAATAAATCAAAAAATTGTTTTTATAAAATTTGAGAAAATATAGATGTTTACTTACATAATATTAGTGTTTTAGAGTTAAATTGGATTTTGGTGTCGGTGAACTTAAATCATAAATACTAAAGTGATTATCATTTTGATAACTATTTTTTGTAAAAGGTGTTTCTGTTATAACTATTTTGATTTTTTATTTGAAATCGTTAAGATATAAATACTGACAAATCTGGATATTATTATAGCCACATACATTACTCCTGTAATTTGTTCTAGGTTAGAAGCAGCCCTCGCTTGTAGAGAAACAGCCGTTAAATCTCCATATCCTGTCGTTGTTAATGTTGTAAAACTATAATAAATAAAGTCAAAAATAGTTAATTTAATAGCTGAACTTTCCGGGCAATTGATACAAAAGGAACCTTGAGTTGTTGCTTCAATTAAAGAGTATAATAATGCAAAGGACATACCGATAAGCAAATAAACAACTATTGCACCACACATTATGTTTGCATTAACATCCTTTGCCTTAATAAGGTTTTTTAGAATTACTATAATTACATAAATGTAAAATGCAATCTGGCATATTATACTAAATATTGCCAGATATAGTTTTTCCTCAATAATTATAGAATACCATATTCCCAAAAAAGCAAAACTGCCAATGCTTATTGCGATAATTTTTTGGTTCTTTTTCAAGTCGATTGCATATATGCCTGCGATCAGGATAACAGTAGAAAACAAATCTGAAAACATTAACCTGGTTTCTTCATTTGAGAAAACCGGATAAATCGTTATCTGGATTAATAGGGCAATTAAAAGATAAAAATTATGCCCGTGCTTAAATATTCTCGGCTTGTTACTCATGGCTTAATTTTTTAACAAATATATGATTAATTTTTATGAAATCATTTTGGGGACAAAAGATAAACCTTATTCCATCATTTACGTATTCGCTCATTTATTCCTCGGGTCAGGCTGAATGGGCAACTTCGCCATTTTTTCGACTTCAATGCTCGGAAAACCAAATTCCTGAACGATTTTTCCATAAATCAAATAAACACCGGTTCCGCGGAAAGGATATTTTTTTAGGCTTTGTGGGAAATGTACTGTGTCGAGAAACTCACTCTGATAATCAAGAAAAGTACCAAAGTGCATATATTCCTTTTTAACAGTTCTAACATATTTTATAGTAACCAAATGCCCGACAATCCTAACTTTTTTACCAATGTAATTAATCAAATCTTTTGCAAACAACTCGCCTCGAAACTTTGTTTTCAGTAAATCAAAAAACGACATACTTACCGGGAATCCCAACAATTCGATCTCATCATAAGCATCTTCAATTTCATTATTTTCAAGCTTGGGTAAAACGAATTTCTTCGTGGGTAATTTGAACATTTTCATTGAGGGCGAAGTCTTGATTTTTTTTCCAAGAAACAAATGTGCATCCCATAATAAACGAGCTTTAGTAATGCCGGTAAAGCGAAAAGCATTTGATTTTATTAAAATTATTATTTGCTCAATCCCGATTTGAATTCTATCCAGAAAATCCTCAAGGCCTGTAAATTCACCATTCTTTTTTCTTTCGGCAATAATTGATTTTGTAGTTTTCGATTCGAAATTCGAGATGTGGACAAAGCCGATAAAAATATCTTTTCCTATAATTCTGGTATTGAAATCTGAAGTGTTTACGCAAGGTAAATTAATTATTGCACCGCAACGTCGGGCTTCTGAAAAATAAACCCAGCTATGATAGAATCCGCCAAAATTATTAATTACTGCAACCATAAATTCGAGCGGAAAATGAGCTTTCAAATATAAACTCTGGAAACTCTCAACTGCATAAGAAGCCGAATGAGCTTTTGAAAACGAGTATGCTGCAAAGGATTCGATTTGCCGCCAGACTTCTTTTGTCAATTCATCCGGGTATCCGAAATTTTTACAATTCTCAAAAAATTTCCTTACTATTATTTGAAACTCACTTTTTGCACGAAATTTTCCGCTCATTGCCCGACGCAACACATCGGCATCAGCCAAATCGAGGCCCGCAAAATGATGACAAATTTTCAAAACATCTTCCTGATAAACCATTACTCCGAAAGTTTCTTTCAAATGTTTTTCCATCACAGGATGAAGATATTTGAATTCGGGATTATGAAAACGTAAAATATATTGCCTCATCATTCCCGACCGTGCCACCCCCGGGCGGATAATAGAACTTGCCGCAACAAGGCTTAAATAATTATCGCAACGAAGCTTTTTCAATAATCCGCGCATGGCAGGGCTTTCAACATAAAAACATCCGTTGGTCTCGCCGTTTTTCAAAAGGCTTTTAACTTTTTCATCTTTTTTGAAATCTTCAACCTGATGAACATCAATTTTTATTTTTTGGTTTTTCAGAACAATTTCCGAACATTCTTTAATATGCCCTATACCGCGTTGGCTTAAAATATCAAGTTTTTCGAAACGAATATCCTCGGCAACATACATATCCCATTGCGTTGTTGGGAAGCCTTTTGGAGGCATATCCAAAGCCGTGTAATAATTTATTGGTTTCTCAGAAATCAATATTCCTCCGGCGTGTATGCTTCTTATGTTCGGGAAATCAAGCATCATCCCTGCAAGTGAATGGATTGTTTTTGTAATAATATTTTTATTGATTTCTTTGTCAGGATATTTTATCAAATCATCGATTTCGTTTTTTGGCAGGCCGTAAACTTTTCCAAGTTCACGATAAATTGATTTTCCTTTAAAAGTAGAAGTAGCACCAAGCAAAGCCGTATGTTTACGGCCATGTCGTTTGAAAATATAATCCTGCACCTCATCCCTGTCGCGCCACGAATAATCTATGTCAAAATCAGGAGGGCTTGTGCGTTTCGGATTTATGAAACGTTCAAAATAAAGGTCAAGTTCTATAGGGTCAACATCAGTAATTTTTAGGCAGTAAGCCACAATGCTGTTTGCACCGCTTCCTCGCCCGACATGATAAAATCCCCTCGACATCGAATATCGGATAATATCCCAGGCAATTAAAAAATATGCCGAAAAGCCGAGTTTATCAATAATTTGTAATTCCTTTTCAATACGTAGGCGGGCTTCAGTATTTTGTTTTCCATAGCGATATTGCAAACCGTCGAGGGCAAGTTTTTCCAAAAGAATTTTATCATCGTAGCGGTTACCCGTAAATGATTGTTTGTTTTTGGGAGTTTTGTAATCGAATTCAATACCCGAAAGTTCAACAAGCTTTTCTGTATTTTGAATTATTTTCGGGTAATACTCAAATGCTTCACGAAGTTTGTCGGGTGAAAGTATCACATCCTTTGGGGAAGCAAATTGCCCGGGCTGCAAGCGGCTTAAAAGAATATTATTATCAATTGCTCTGAGATTTTTATGCAAGATAAAATCGCTTTCACTTGCAAAAGAAACTGGCTGTCTGATCAAAAGTTTCTCCTGCCGGTGTTTTAAATCTGATGAAAACAATTTCCTGACTTCATTAGGCCGTATTCCAACAAATTCGTTCTCTTTAAGTTCCCTTGCTTTTTTTTCACCAAAAGGATAAATAATAAATACATTATTAAAATCAGGTGCCACTTCCGGAAATTTCTTTTTCAGAATATTATGCTCCGAAACACATTCGTTTATTTCCTGAAAACCTGCATTGTTTTTTGCAATAGCGGTAAACAAATGTTTATTACCGTCTCGGAAATCAATTCCGGCAATTGCTTTGATATTATTTTTATTACAAATTTTTACAAAATCAAGTATTCCGGTCGAATTATTAATATCTGTAAGACTCAACGCATGAATCCCGTTTTCTTTAGCTTTTTCAACAAGCTTTTCAATCGACATTGTGCCGTAACGCAAACTATAATATGAATGTGTATTCAGATACATTTTCTAATTATTAATAAAACGATTAGAATCTAATCAAAATCAACAGGGTGCGAATATTTAATTTCCAGCATCCGGCATCCGGTATCCAATTTCCTTTTCACCCCACTCCTACAGCCCTTTTCACCGAAGCTGATCCATATCTGAGGCGAATAGTATCCATTGCCTGATAAAGCTTAGTCATTTCGGGTGTATCTTCAAACATATTCAATTGCTGGTTGCCGCCGACAATATGACTTAATTTAACCCCTATCAACCTGATAAGCATCCTGCGATGATAAAGTTTTTCAAAAAGTTCTTTAGCTTCTTTTATCAAAATATGATCGAAAGAAGTATAAGGAATGTGTTTTTGCACAGTATGAGTATCAAAATTGGAATACCTGATCTTTACGCTGATGCATGAAGTTAGTTTTTGTTTTTTCCTTAACTGAAAAGCAATTCGTTCGACCATGGTAACAATAATATCATTCAAAGCAGCAACATCGGTCGTGTCGGTTTCAAAAGTTCGCTCGGTGCTTATCGACTTTCTTTCGGAGTAAGGCTTTACGGGTGTCAGGTCAATACCGTTTGCTTTTTCCCAAATTACTATCCCGTTTTTTCCCATCAGCCTTTCCATCATTTCTATGGGGATATTGCTTAGAGTTTCGATTTTTGCAATCCCCATCGAACGCAAAACATGATAAGTTTTTTTTCCTATCATAGGAATTTTTCTGATTGATAAGGGCGAAAGAAAAGGTTTTATATAATTTCCCTGAACTTGCAATTCGCCATTTGGTTTTGCTTCGCCTGTAGCAATTTTCGATACGGTTTTATTTATTGATAATCCGAAAGAAATTGGCAAACCGGTATTTTTAATTATTTTTTCACGCAACTCTTTTGTCCATTTCAGGCAACCGAAAAACTTATCCATGCCTGTAATATCAAGATAATGCTCGTCGATTGAGGCTTTTTCGCAAAGGGGAGCCTTTTCACTAATAATTTCTGTAACAATTTTCGAATATTTACTGTATTGATCCATATCGCCCCGAATTATAATGGCTTCGCTACACAAAGTGCGGGCAAGTTTCATAGGCATAGCCGAGCTAACACCGAACTGCCTCGCTTCATAGCTGCAACTCGAAACCACACCCCGGTCGGATGTGCCGCCAATTATTACGGGCTTCCCTTCTAAACTACTGTTTAACAAACGCTCAACAGAAACAAAAAACGAATCAAGGTCGAAATGGGCTATGTTTCGGTTTGGGTTGTTTGTGTGTATTAACTTCATGTTTGATTATCGTTATCATTCTTTTAAATTTCTCAATATTTTATAAGGGGAATAGGGGAAACAAGGGAAATATGGCCTTTATACCCTTATACTTTTATACCCATTCCTTAAGATTTTTTTTTCTGATTAATTGCCTCATTTTCAATAACAATTTTATTACCCAAAACTTTTTTACTTTTTTTTGCCATTTTTCAATTTTTTATTATACCTTTGATTAGTTTTTAATCATTCTTTTGATTACAATGTAATCATTTTTTAAAAAGAAAGAAGAAATTATAAAAAAATAATAAAATGTATTTTTACAAAAACATCAAATTCCTAAGAAAGCGAAAAAGCCGTACCCAAGACGATATTGCCTTTGCTTTAAACATGAAACGCTCAACATTAAGCGGATATGAAAATCAGGTATCGCAACCCGGCATCAAAGTTTTAGTTGCTTTTTCCGATTATTTTAATATTGCAGTAGATACTTTACTGAGAGTAAACATGGAAGAATTGCGTGAAAGCCAGCTTTCGCAAATCGAAAAAGGCTACGATGTTTACATAAAAGGAAGTAATTTAAGAGTACTTGCCACCACCGTAAACAACGACAACGAAGAAAACATCGAATTGGTTAGCGAAAAAGCAAGAGCCGGTTATGCTTCAGGGTTTGCCGATCCGGAATATATTAAAGTGTTACCTACTTTTAACTTGCCTTTTCTTTCGAAGCAAAAAAAATATCGAACATTTCAAATAAGCGGCGATTCAATGCTACCCATCCCCGACGGTTCGTATGTTACGGGCGAATTTATTCAAAACTGGAATAATATTCGCAACCACCACGCTTACATTATAATTACAATTGAAGACGGCGTTGTTTTTAAAGTTATTGAAAACAAAATTATGAATGAAAACAAATTCACACTTCATTCCCTCAACTCACTTTACGATCCTTTTGATATTGCAATAAGCGAAGTAAAAGAAGTTTGGAAATTTATAAATTACATAAGTTCGGAAATGCCTGAAGCCAATAAGGAAAAAGAGGACCTGATAAAAACAGTCAGATCTTTAAAAAAAGAAGTTAGGGAAATACAAATGAAGATGCAATTATAGATGTTCGCAATAATTGACGTTGAAACTACCGGACTAAGTTCAAAAGCTGAAAAGATTACCGAAATTGCTATAATAATTCATGATGGCGAAAAAATAATTGACGAATTCTCAAGCCTCGTTAATCCCGAAAAACCTATTCCTTACAAAATTACTATGCTTACCGGTATCAATAATAATATGATTGGCGAGGCACCAAAGTTTTCAGAAATTGCGAAAAAAATTATTGAGCTTACCGAAGGAAGAATTATAGTCGGCCATAATGTAGCATTCGATTATAGTTTCATTAAAAACGAATATGCTCAACTTTTTTATGAGTTTAAGCGAAAAACACTTTGTACTGTAAAACTCTCGAGAAAATTACTTCCCGGCTATCGTTCATATAGTTTGGGAAATCTTTGCAAATCACTTAACATAAAAAACAACAGTATCCACAGAGCCTATGGCGATGCAAAAGCAACTGCCGAAATTTTCGAGATTTTGTATAGAATTGATAACAAGGTTTCCGAAATTTCTCTTCGTGGGCTCAACACTAATTTTAATAAAAAAATTTTAGACGATTTACCCGAAAAAGCAGGTGTTTATTATTTTTTCAATGAAGATAAAAAACTCATTTACATAGGAAAAAGTAAAAATATACATTCCAGGGTTTTATCGCATTTAAGTAATAATGCAACAAAAAAGGCTGTTGAAATGAAAACCAATATCGCTGATATTGATTTTGAACTAACAGGCAGCGAACTGGTGGCATTGTTAAAAGAATCGGACGAAATAAAAGAACACAAACCTGTTTATAATCGCTCGCAACGTCGGTCGGTTTTTCCACAAGGCTTATTTTCATATTATAATGAAGAAGGATACCTTTGTCTCAAAGTCGAAAAAATTGAGGATAAAATTCCCTTAACTGCGTTTTCGTCGGCAAAAGAAGGGAAAGAAAAATTATTTCGTTTGACCGAAGAATTTCTGCTTTGTCAAAAATTATGTGGTTTATATAAAACACAATCTTGTTGTTTTCAATATCAAATAAATCAGTGTGCTGGTGCTTGCATTGGAAAAGAAAAACCGGAAGATTATAACAAAAAAGTAAAAGATGCCATCGCTGCTTATATTTTTGACAATGAAAGTTTTTTTATTATTGATGAAGGACGAAACATATATGAAAGATCGGTAATTAAAGTTGAGAACGGAAAATATATCGGTTATGGTTTTTGTGATTCTGAAACTCAAAACTCAAACCTTGAAATACTTCATGACTGCATAAAGACATACAAAAGTAATAGAGATGTGCAACAAATTTTAAAATCTTTCCTTAAAAGAAAAAGAGTTGAACAGATAATTTCTTTCTAAAATTACATTAACAAGTTCTATGTTTTTTGAAAGTATTTACATTACTGCATATTACACAATATCAAATCTGTTTTTAAAAAATATTTGCCAAATTTATTATAATATTGTATTTTTGACCAAATGTTAACCAAAAAATGAACTAAAAAATGAAAAAACTGAATTATTTATTAGCCTTTGTATTTTCGATAATTATTGTATCAAGCATTAATGCACAAGAAAAGTTAAGTGCAAAAGAAATTGTTGTAAAGGCCAACGATTTGGTAATGGGAACATCAAGTATCAGCGAGATGAAAATGACCATTGTCCGCCCCGAATGGACACGCGAAATTTCCATGCAATCGTGGTCGATAGGTACTGATTATTACATGATCTATATAACTGCCCCTGCAAGAGATCATGGACAGGTTTTCATGAAACGACTGGCGGATATGTGGAATTGGATGCCTTCGATTGACCGAATGATAAAAATTCCACCTTCGATGATGATGTCATCATGGATGGGCTCAGATTTCACTAATAATGATTTGATGAAACAAAATTCAATCATAGTCGATTATTCACATAAAATTGTTGATGATGAAACTATTGATAATTTCGATTGTTATAAAATTGAGCTAACTCCATTACCTGAAGCACCAGTTGTTTGGAATAAAGTAATTATGTGGATTGCAAAAAAACATTTTTATCAAATGAAAAGCGAATATTATGGTGATGAAAATGTATTGGTGAATGTTGAAAAATGTTCAAACATTCAAAAAATGGGCGACCGCAGCATTCCCACAAAACTTGAAATGATGCCGGTTCAAAAAAAAGGTCATAAAACAGTTTTGGATATTATTCATCAAGAGTTTAATGTAAAAAGTGTAACCAAAGATTTCTTTTCTCAGCAAATGATGAAACGCTTGCGACCAAAAGAATAGAAAATATTTTAGATTTATGATTTATGATTTTAGATTGGGATAGACCATAAATCATCAATTGTCAATAATCAATCAAAAATAATCAATCAAAAAATGGATACAATAATTAAAATTGCTTGGCGGGATTTATGGCGCAACAAAAAACGAACTTTTATAACTATGGGCTCGATTATGTTGGCCGTTTTTCTTGCGATGTTTATGCGATCTATGCAAATCGGGTCATACAATAATATGATTCTAGCCGGTGTTACAGAGGTGGGCTATCTTCAAGTTCATGATTCCGGTTATTGGAATAATAAATCAATAAACAAATCATTTGTTTACACCGAAAGCTTGAAAAAGAAAGTTAATAGTATTGAAAATGTTTCCAATCTCATCCCTCGACTTGAGTCGTTTGCACTCGGTTCTTTTGGGAACCAAACAAAAGGAATATTTTTAATCGGAACAGATCCTGAGATTGAAGATAAACAAACTCATTTATCAAGGAAAATTGTCAAAGGGCGGTATTTGAAAAAAAATGACACAGGAATATTACTTGCAGAGAAACTGGCAAAATTTCTTAAAGCCGAAGTAAACGACACAATCGTTATTCTCGGACAAGGTTATCAGGGAGTTACTGCTGCTGGGAAATATGAGGTGGTTGGAATACTTAAGTTTCTCGCTCAGAATCAAGATAATAAAATGGTTTATACAAGCCTTTCCAATGCTCAAAATATGATTTCACCCTATGTTCCCGATATTCTTAGTTCTCTGTCAATTATGCTTGAAAATCCAAAGCGAATGAAAACGACACAGGCTGAGCTTCAGAAAACTCTTGGGGGTAATTATGAAGTAATAACTTGGAGAACGGTTCTAAGTGAAATGGTTCAGACTATTCAGGGCGATAATGCAGGTGGAATAATAATGTTATTAATACTTTATATAGTAGTTGGTTTTGGTATTTTCGGTACAGTATTAATGATGACATTAGAAAGAAGAAGGGAATTCGCTGTTATGGTTGCAGTTGGGATGCGACGTGGTAAACTTTCTATCGTTATTTTATTAGAAACTCTGGTAATCGGTTTGCTTGGAGTTTTATGCGGGATTATTTTGAGCCTGCCACTTTTAATTTATCTTCATATAAATCCTATTCCAGTTAGTGGTGAAATTGCCGATATGATGATACAATATAATATGGTTCCTGCAATTCCCTTTTCTCTACAAGGATATATTTTCCTTAATCAAGGATTTACGGTCTTGCTTTTAGCTTTAATAGCTTCACTTTACCCAATTATTATTATCAATAAGTTTAAGGTATTAAATGCGTTAAGGGGCTAAGTATATTTATTATTGTCGATTGATAATTAATAAATAAAAACAAAAAATATAATTTATAAAACAAAAAATAT
>CAZBSL010000036.1:2304-4340 GCA_964494265.1 uncultured Bacteroidales bacterium | reverse complement strand
AAAACAAAAAATATAATTTATAAAACAAAAAATATGATTTGGTCAATATCTTGGAGGAATGTTTGGAGAAATAAAATCAGAAGTTTGGCAATAATTCTTGCTGTTACTATTGGTTTGTTCGGAGGAATTTTTACCTATGCTTTTATGATAGGAATGTCTGTTCAGCGAACCAATGCAGCCATAGAATATGAAATTTCCAATATTCAGATTCATAATCCAAAATTCCTTCTAAACGAGGAAATTAACTTCACAATTAATAATCCGGATAAATTAATTTCAATTATTGAAAATACTTCGGATGTAAAAGCCGTATGTAAAAGAATTAAATGTCCAGGAATGGCAAGTACGGCCATAACAGGTACAGGAGTAGTTATAAACGGAGTAAACCCGGAAAAAGAAAAACAAGTTTCAAAACTTTATACCAAACTCACATCCGGGAAATATTTTGAAAAGGGAGATAAAATTCCTGTAGTAATTGGGCAAAAATTGGCTAAGAAATTAAAAGCAAAAGTTGGGTCGAAAATAGTCGTAACAGTTGCAAATATAGAAGGTATAATAACTTATGGGGCCTACATTGTTATCGGAATTTATAAAACAGGTAATGATGTTTTCGATGAAGTAAATATTTTTGTCGAAAGCGAAGGTTTTTCCACCCTAATCGATTTCGATAATAGCAAAACATCCGAAATTGCTATTACTCTGAATAATAATGACAAAACTAAACAAGTCGTCGATTTACTGAAGGTTAAGCTTAAGAATGACGTAACTAAGAAAAATATCACCATTGAAACATGGGAACAAATACAACCCACACTTAATGCCATGACTTCAATGATGGATATTATGTCATATATTTTTCTTGTAATTATTTTAATTGCTCTTGCTTTCGGAATAGTCAACACAATGTTGATGGTTGTAATGGAAAGAGTTAGAGAGCTTGGAATGCTTATGGCAATAGGGATGAACCATAAAAAGGTTTTCAGTATGATAATGCTTGAAACAATTTTTCTTTCAATAATTGGAGGAGTTTTTGGGATAGTAATAAGCATATTAATTGTTAATTATTTTAATGTCCACGGAATTGATCTTGCTATTATTGGCGAAGGTTTTAACTCTTTAGGATATAGTTCAATCGTTTATTTACAAGCAGACAGTATTTTCTATATAGAGGCTGCAATACTTGTGGTTATTACAGCCATAATTTCATCAATTTATCCGGCACTAAAAGCCTTAAAACTAAATCCTGCTGATGCTGTACGAGAAGAAGCATAAATAAAACAATGATAAAATGCAAGAATAAAAATAATACTATTAAAAATACAATAGAAACAAAAAACAAAATACCATGGGAATAATAGATATTAAAAATTTACATAAAATTTATACGGATACAAAAATTCCGGTTAAAGCAGTTAACGGTATAGACCTTAGTTTTCAAGAAGGTGAATTTTCGGCAATTGTTGGGCCTTCGGGTTCGGGCAAAACCACATTTTTAAATATGGTAGGTGGATTAGATACTCCTACTGATGGTGAAATAATAATCGACGGTACAAATATTAGTCATTTAAAATCTCGTCAATTGATCGACTACCGTTTAAATCATATTGGTTTTGTTTTCCAAGCTTATAATTTAATACCGGTTTTAACTGCAATTGAAAATGTTGCATTTATTATGCAGTTGCAGGGAAAATCGAAAACGGAAAGAAGTAAGCGAGCAAAAGAACTTCTTGATGCTGTTGGAATTGGTGACAAAATCAACAATCGTCCCGGCGACCTTTCAGGAGGACAGCAACAAAGAGTTTCGGTAGCTCGTGCCTTGGCATCAAAACCAAAATTTATTCTCGCCGATGAGCCGACAGCTAACCTTGATTCAAAGTCAACGAGTGATTTGCTTGATATGATGCTGAAAATGAATTTAGATTCGAAAATTACTTTTATTTTTTCAACTCACGACCAAAGAGTAATGGACAAAGCAAGAAGAATAATCACTATTGATGATGGACTTGTAGTTAAAGATGAAAAGATTGATTCGTGAT
>CAZBSL010000036.1:0-2204 GCA_964494265.1 uncultured Bacteroidales bacterium | reverse complement strand
ATAATCACTATTGATGATGGACTTGTAGTTAAAGATGAAAAGATTGATTCGTGATGATTTTTTTCCCGCAGATAACGCTGATTACTATAGAAAAAAAATAGCATAAATCTGCAGAAAACAATAAGCATCTAAGACATAACGAACTTAAGTTCAGTTTTATGAAAACTGCAAAATTAATATTTATGTATCAATAAATTTAGATGTAATATGATTAATAATAAACCGCAAAGACCGCAAAGAAACGCAAATTTTTTTGTGTCTTTTAACGGACTTAGCGGTTAATAAAATAAAAGTCATGGTAAAAAATCCTAATATAAAAAAAATCAGTTTTGTCTTATTAACAATTTTAGTTTTCGGATTGTCGGGATTCAGCCAAAAAAAATATTCACTCACTGGCCATTTAGAAACTCTTGAAACAGTTTGGTTAAAAGATTTCAAAGGCAAATGGCAAACCATGAATTCCATTAATAACCGCTTGGATTTAAGATGGTACCCAACCAACAGCATTACGGCCCACGTCGGAATGCGAAATATTTTTAACTACGGACAAATGATACAGGCATATTATCCTTTTTATGCAGATGCCATGGAGAAAGATGACGGATTTTTTGATCTCACAAAAAATATTATTAACGATAGTTCCTGTTTTTTATATACTAATCTCGACCGTTTGAATTTTGAATATACAAAAGGAAATTTTGAAGCTAAGGTTGGACGTCAACGAATAAATTGGGGCGTAAATCTTGTCTGGACACCTAACGATATTTTTAATTCTTTCTCTTATTTCGATTTCGATTATGTTGAGCATGCAGGTTGCGATGCTATTAAAGTTCAATATTATACAGGCTTGACATCTTCTGTACAGTTTGCTTCTAAAATAAATCATAACGATAAAGTAACAATTGCCGGAATGTATCGCTTCAATAAATGGAATTACGACTTTCAGTTTCTTGGAGGAGTAATGGACGATGATATTGTTGCAGGTTGTGGATTTTCGGGACAAATTGAGGGGGCAGGAATTAACGGTGAAATGTCGTATTTCAGGTCGAAAGAGAATTTTTCGGATTCAACGGCAAGTTTTCTTGCATCGATAGGTGCAAATTATACATTCAAAAGCAGCTTATACATTCAGTCAGCTTTTCTTCTAAACACTTCCGGCACAACAGGCCCAGCAGGTATGGGAAATTTTATGGCTATGAATATGAAAATCGATGCTAAAAATCCTACCAGAGCAAGATATTCAGTTTTCGGAAGAGTTACTTATCCGATCACACCATTATTAAAATTAGATGTTTCGAGTATATTTAATCCTAATGATAAATCGGTTTTTCTCGGGCCTTCTCTTGACTTTTCACTAATCGAAGACCTTGGTTTGTTATTTATGGGGCAATTTTTCTGGGGTGATAAAGGCACAGAATTTGGCGATTATGGTAAAATGTTTTATTTAAGATTGAAGTATAGTTTTTAAAATTTTAAATTTATCCAATACACACATAACAGACTCATGACATGACAATAAACTTTACATCTGAAAATCAGAAGCCGACTTTTCTATAGCATCATAAATCCAGTAATTCATCCCTCAACTTCTTAGTAAGCCCCTTGACAATTAAATCATAAGAAATCTCAATCCATTTAAAAATTAGCTTTTCGTCAATTGAACCGTCAATATAAATTGTATTCCAATGTTTTTTGCTCATGTGAAAACCCGGCTGAACAGCAGGATAGGTTTCCCTGAGTCCGATAGCGGCTTCGGGATCGCATTTAAGATTGACCGAAAGTGGCTTTTCGATATCGGTTAAAGCAAACATTTTATTCATAACCTTAAAAACCAAAGTGGTTTCATCAAAAGGAAAGCCTTCGCTAACACCTTTTTTACTTAAACAATATTCTCGTAATCCTTCAATATTCATTTTTTAAATTTTAGATTCAAAGTTAATAAAACTTTGGAAAAAAATGTAAGGGCTGAAAATAAAAGGCTAAATCCTAAAGATTGAAGTTTAAATTCTAATGACTTAGGGCTAAGGTTTTTATGTCAAATTTTAGTCGCCTTTCCCCAATTTTACTATTTCACTTTATTTCCCATATTTCGATTATCTATCTAATCGGCTTTCTTAAAAAATATTTACTTTTGCAAAATCAATATTGAATTCGAAGATTAGAAGGAAACAAATTAAAATCTTAATATTATGCCTTTAAAAGGA
>CAZBSL010000035.1:5891-18472 GCA_964494265.1 uncultured Bacteroidales bacterium | reverse complement strand
ATAACCGAAAAGGGCTGATGAAGTTTACCTGGTGGTTCATTGCCTCATGGACTTTGATCATGGCATTATTATTGGCACATGACCTCTCTAAATTGAGTCAAACAACAAAGAACCTGGCGATTAATGAAGCTCGCACCAATTTTAAAAAGGATAAGAATTTTCGAATTTGGGCAGCTAAGCATGGTGGATTTTACGTTCCCATCAATGATCGTACTCCTCCCAACCCATATTTAGCTCATATACCTGAACGAGATATCGAAACTCCATCCGGTGTGAAGCTAACGCTAATGAATCCGGCCTATGCACTTCGTCAAATAAATGAAGAATTATCCGAAGAATCCGGTATTGCAGGGCATATCACCAGTTTGCAGCCTTTACGACCTGAAAATTCACCCGATGATTGGGAGAAGTTGGCACTCAAATCTTTTGAAAGTGGAGAAACCGAATTTCTTGAATTCTCCGAGTTCAAAGGCCAGCCATCTTTGCGATTGATGCGACCATTGATTACACAAAAATCTTGTCTTAAATGCCATGAACACCAGGGTTATAAGACTGGTGATGTAAGAGGTGGAGTCAGCGTTTCTGTGTCTTTAACCCCTTATTTGGCTGAAGAGCAGCAAACTGCAACATCGCATATTTTATCTTTAGCTCTGCTCTGGATATTAGGAATTGTAGGAATTATTCTGAGTTCACGTGTCATTAGAAAGAATAATCTTAAGCTCTTGCTTGCCCAAGATATGTTGCAAGAGTCGCATAAACAACTCGAAATTCGCGTACAGGAACGAACTACCGAATTAGCTCAAACCAATCAGGATTTAGAAGTAGAAATCACCGAACGAAAATTGGTAGAGTCAAAGCTAAAGCTTAATGAGACCATGTTGCGACAAATCATTGATGCAACACCCGACTGTATCTTTGTGAAAGATCGGAATGGGAAATATCTAGTGGTGAACAAAAAAATGGCAGAAATGCATAACTTAAAACCTGAAGATTTCCTTGGAAAATACGATTACGAATTCGCTAAAAATTGGTTTAAAACAACTGCTTATGAAAAATTCAGAAAAGCCGAACAGGATGTAATCGATAACAAAAAAATATTATTCGTAGATGAGGAACTTTTCGTGTACGACAATGGAAACGAACGTTGGTTTCGAACTACAAAAGTCCCGTTTGATATAGACGAAAATCAAAATTGCATACTAATAATATCAGTTGACATTACAGTGAGCAAGCTGGCAAAATTTGCAGTAGATGCCGGCGAGATAAGATTCAAATCACTTTTCGATTCATTGTTGGAAGGGGTTTGCCTTCATGAGTTGGTTTTTAACAATGCTAACAATGCTATTGACTATCGCATACTTGATGTAAATCCGAGTTATGAAAAGATTCTCGGTTTTAAAAAAGAAGATATCATTAATAAGCTTGCGTCTGAAATTTATGGTGTTAAGGAGCCTCCATATCTTAAAATCTATGCTGAAGTTACTAAAACCGGCAAGCCTACCCGCTTTGAAGTTTATTTCCCGCCGTTGAAGAAAAATTTTTCAATATCGGTTTTTACAACCCGCAATGATAGGTTTGCTACTGTTTTTGAAGATATTACCGAGCGAAAGCGTTATGAACAAATTCAAAAAGTATTATACAATATCTCCAATGCTGTAATTATAACTGATAGTCTTAAAAACTTAATTAGTTTGGTTCAGAAAGAACTGGGAACAATCATCGACACTACTAATTTTTATGTAGCTCTCTACGATCACAAAACCGATATGTTTTCTCTTCCTTTATTTGCTGATGAAAATGATAAACTTTCCTCTTTACCGGCAGGAGGAACATTAACTTATTACGTTTTTAAAACTCAAAAGCCCCTACTTGCCAATAAAGAAATATTAAGTAATTTGGAAAAATCGGGTAAATTTGAGAGACTCGGAACCGATTCAGAAATATGGCTCGGAGTACCTCTTAAAATAGATGAAAAAGTAATAGGCGTTCTTGTTGTTCAAAGTTATACCGATGAAAACGCATACAATGAATCAGACCTGAAAATGCTTGAATTTATCGCCGATCAGATAGGTATCTCAATTGAACGCAAGAAAAGCGAACAGGATTTAAAAGAAAACGAAAAACGTTTAAAAGAATTAAATGCATCAAAAGACAAATTTTTCGCAATTATCGGACATGATTTAATAAACCCATTTGGATTGGTAATGAGTGCTTCAGAGGAATTATCAAGCGATTACGATAATTATTCTGAGGAGGACCGGAAAAATTTAATTGAAATTATTAACAAGGATTCAAAACATGCGATGAATTTGCTTCAAAATCTTTTGGAATGGTCCAGATCACAAAGGGGTTTAATAAAATATGACCCCGAACTATTTTTTATTAAAGAAATTATTGATGAGAATATAAGTTTATTAAAGGAAAATGCTGAGATAAAACAAAATAAGTTGATATCTAACATTCTCCCAACCCTAATTGTATATGCCGATAAAAATATGTTCAGCACTATTGTTAGAAATTTACTTTCTAATGCAATAAAATTTACGGAAAAGGAAACAATTTATTTGTCTTCTGAAATTAAAGATGGCCAACTGCATGTTTCGATTATTGATTCAGGAGTCGGAATTGAGGAACAACTTATTGAGAAAATTTTTAAAATAGATGAAAGCATATCAACACTTGGTACTTCAGGGGAAAGAGGTACAGGATTAGGCTTAAATTTATGTAAAGAATTTATTACTTTAAATAAAGGTAAAATATGGGTTGAAAGCACAGTAGGTAAGGGAAGTAAATTTACATTTTCAATGCCTATAAAACCATAACAGAAAAAATTATATTTAGGTTCAAGTTTGAAGCTTCAATTTAAGCAACCCAAACCTGAAACCAAAACCCGAAAATAATTAAAACCATGAAAATAATCCTCGCAATTGACGATAAAAAAGACAACCTGACAAGCATTGAGGCAATTGTAAAGCTCAGTATGCCGGAATGTAAACTTCTTACAGCTTTGTCGGGTGAAGAAGGAATAAAAACGGCAAGGGAAAAACAGCCCGACACTATCCTCCTGGATATCATTATGCCTCAAATGGATGGCTACCAAGCTTGTAAAAAGCTAAAGGAAGATGAATTAACGAAACATATTCCTGTGATAATGATAACCGCGATAAAAACAGATCCAAAAAGTAGGATCAAAGGATTGGACTATGGTGCCGATGCCTTTTTATCAAAACCTATTGACCCTATCGAACTCTCAGCTCAGGTCAAAGTAATGCTTCGCATCAAAGAAGCCGAAGATAAATTACGTGCTGAAAAAGCAGTTCTGGAAGAAAAGGTTTTAGATCGAACAAGAAAAATACTGGAAAGCGAGAAAAAATTTAAATATCTTGTCAAAAACTCTAAGGATTTGATTGTTATTATTGATGAGACGGGAAAAGAGATTTTTGTAAGCGATTCGGTGGAGCGATTAACAGGTTTTACACCCGAAGATGTATTGAACCACACCGGATTTGAATTCCTGCATCCTGATGATGTTGATCACGTGTCGGAAACACTTGCAAAACTTTTTGAAACTCCTTATAGCACTCTGAAAGACGAATACAGGCATAAAACAAAAAATGGCGGCTGGGTTTATTTAGAAGCTATTGGGACAAATTATTTACAAGAACCATTAATTAATGGAATTGTTTTAAATGTTCGCGATATTTCAGAAAGAAAAAATGTTGAAAAAGCTGTAAAAATAAGTCAGGATCGTTATAAACTTCTTTCAGAAGCTCCTGTTGAAGCAATTTTTATATCCGAAAAAGGAATTTGTATTGATCAAAATCTATCTGCACAAAAGATGTTTGGATATTCCTTAGAAGAGGCTATTGGAAAACAGAGCACAGACTGGATTGCTCCTCAAAGCCGCGAAGTTGTTTGGAAAAATATTATGGAATCTTATGAAGAACCTTATGAAGTAATTGCCCTCCGTAAAAATGGCAGCACCTTTCCTGCTGAAATACAAGGAAAGATGGTAGAAATTGATGGCCGAACAATTAGGATTACAGCTTTGAACAATATTACACAACGTAAGAAATCAGATAAAGTTCAAAAAATTCTTTATAATATTTCAAATGCTTCAAATACGAGCGAAAGCCTTAGCGAATTATGTAAACTAATTCAAAAACAACTTGGGAAAATTATTGATACAACAAATTTCTACGTTGCTTTGTATGATAATGAAGCCGATACAATTTCCCTCCAGTATTTGGCTGATCAGATGGATGAATTAAGCACTTTCCCGGCAGGCAAAACTTTAACTGCCTATGTAATTAAATCAGAAAAATCCTTGTTGGCTAATTCTGAAATTATGGAGCAATTAGGAAAGGAAGGGAAAATTGATGTTTTCGGTTCAGATTCAAAAATATGGCTCGGGGTTCCTTTAAAAATAAAAGGAAATGTTACAGGTGCAATAGTAGTTCAATGCTATGAAAATGAAAACGCTTATGATGAAAATGACAAAAGTATCCTTGAGTTTGCTTCCCGGCAAATTAGTATTATCATTGAGCGAAAAAAGTCAGAAGAAACCATAAAACTTACTCTTGAAAAAGCCAAAGAATCCGACAGGCTCAAATCAGCTTTTTTATCAACAATGTCTCACGAATTACGCACACCTCTGAATGCTATAATCGGATTTTCTGAAATAATTGATAGAGACACACATATTGATGAAATTTTAGATTTTGTCGAAACTATTAATGCAAGCGGTTCTCATTTGCTTTCCCTCGTTGAAGATATATTTGATATTTCTCTTATAGAAAGCGGGGAAGTGAAAATCCAAAATGAGGATGTTAATATTTTCTCATTTTTGAATAATATTCAGAAAATTATTAAGTCCGAGCAAAAGAAAATGAATAAGCAGAATATTGATATTCATCATAAATTAATTGAAGATGATAGTGCTATTATGGTTCACACAGATAGCCGCAAGCTTTCTCAAATATTTTTAAACTTACTTAAAAATGCATTAAAATTTACACATGAGGGCCATATCGAATATGGATATATTAAAGAAAAAGAAAATGATAAATCCATACTAAAATTCTTTGTTAAAGATACTGGGATAGGTATTTCAAAAGAAAAACAAGCTTTAATTTTTGACATTTTTCGTCAAGGAGATGATACACATACACGTAAATATGAAGGAGTTGGAATTGGCTTATCTGTGGCCAAACGACTAACAGAACTTCTTGGAGGAAAGATATGGCTTGAATCTCACGATGGAAAAGGATCAGAATTTTATTTTACAATCCCTCTATCAAATAATTCCATTAAAGAAAATAAAACAATAAGTATTGAAACAAAAAAAGTAAATGATTTGTCAGGCAAAACCCTACTTATTGTTGAAGACGTTGAATCAAACTATATTTATTTGAAAGCTTTATTGAAAAAATTGAACATAAATATATTATGGGCGAAAACCGGTAGAGAAGCCATTAGCTTTTGCAATGATTACCCTGAAATTGATCTTGTGTTTATGGATATTAAAATGCCTGATTTAAGTGGCTATGAAGCAACAAAACAAATTAAAAAATTTCGCCCAAATCTACCCATTATTGCCCAAACTGCTTATGCTTTATTTGGAGATGATGAAAAAGCAGAAAATGCAGGCTGCGATGATTATATAACAAAACCTTTTAAAAAACAGACGATATTTAATATAATTGATAAATACTTAATATAGTAAATTTTAAACAGAAATGTTTACTTCTGAAACCCGCTTGTGCCGAACAGTAATTTAGGGGATGAAACCTGAAACAAACAAAGTTATGAAGAAGATATTAGCCATTGACGACAAGAAAAGCAATTTATTTGCAACTAAAGGATGGATTAACATAGAAAATATTGTTGTCGAATCCATCAATCGTTTAGCACAGACGATTGAAAAAAGATGAACTAATTAGGCATAATTGAGAAATATCTTAATCAAAAATATAGTAATATTACAAAAAATCTTGCTACCGATTTTATCAGCATTATTGTAGAAAAAATCGCAATTAAAGCAGGAAGAAATGAATAAAAATAAGTATTAAAATGGAAAGACCTAAGATACTGATTGTTGATGACAAACCCGAAAATCTGATTGCACTCGAAAAAGTACTTAATGTTTTTGATGTTGAGTTTTTTAGATCCGAATCTGGTAATGATGCTCTTGTTAAGACATTGATGCACAATTTTGCTCTGGCTATCGTCGATGTTCAAATGCCTGAAATGGATGGTTTTGAAACCGTCGAACTAATGCGACAGGAAGAAAAAACCAAATTATTGCCGGTTATATTTGTATCAGCTATTTATACCGAGGATTCTCATATCGTGAAAGGTATCGAAACCGGAGCAGTTGATTTTATTCCAAAACCCATTATGCCTGTTATTCTCCAAGGAAAAGTAAAAGTATTTCTTGATCTTTATAATCATAAAACTCATCTCGAAGATATTGTAAAGAAACGAACAATCGAACTAAATAAAATAAATAAAAAACTGAAACTGGAAATAACAGAAAGAAAAAAAGCTTATCAACAACTTAAAGAAAGCAACGAAGAACTGGATGCCTTTTCCTATACGGTTGCCCACGACCTAAAAAGCCCTCTTGGAATAATAATGGGTTTTGCTGAACTTATATTTGAAAATTACTCTGAACTTTCTAAAGATGAGATTTTAAAATATCTGAAAATAATAATTAACGATAGTAAAAAAACTCAAGAAATTATCAGTGCGTTACTACTTTTTGCTAATATAAAAAAATCAGAAGTCCGCCTCCAAAATTTAAACATGGGCAATATTATTAAGGAAACAATAAAACGTTTAGAACCAATAATAAAAAAGAACAAAACAGAAATAATATTACCTGAAATTTGGCCAGTAGCCTTTGGATATGCACCATGGATTGAAGAAGTTTGGGTTAATTACATAAGCAATGCCATTAAATATGGCGGTAAACCACCTCTAATAGAGATTGGTACAGATAACCATAAAACAAAAAATGTGTCAGAAGGAAAGGTGCGTTTTTGGATCCGTGACAATGGACCGGGTATTTCACCCGAAAACCAAAAACGGTTATTTGAAAAATTTGAACGTCTTGATCAGTTGAAAATTCAAGGGCATGGATTGGGTTTGTCGATTGTCCGTCGTATTGTCGAAAAACTTGGTGGAGATGTTGGCTTTGAAAATCAAAATGGTAGTCTTTTCTATTTTACTCTTCCTTCTACGGAAATAAAGTTGAATTAATATATAATTATACCAAGTTGAAAGAAATATATTTATCAAAATAATGAAAAGGCCTAAGATACTGATTGTTGACGATAAACCAGAAAACCTGATTGCACTCGAAAAATTGCTTAATGTGTTTGATGTTGAGTATGTCAGATCCTTTTCAGGGAATGATGCCTTAGTCAAAACCCTAATGTACGATTTTGCTCTGGCTATTGTAGATATTCAAATGCCCGAAATGGATGGATATGAAACCGTCGAGTTAATGAGGCAGGAGGAAAAAACCAAAATGTTACCGGTAATATTTGTCTCGGCTATTTATAAAGATGATTTTCATGTAATTAAAGGGATTGAATCAGGAGCTTTTGATTTTATCTCCAAACCCATTGTCCCGGAAATATTAAAAGGTAAAGTGAAAGTATTTCTTGATATTTACACTCAAAAAAAAAAGATCGAGCGAATAAATGCAGAGCTGAAGATTGATATAATTAAACGTAAAAAAGCAGAAAAAACTCTTAGGCAACATGCCCAGCAACTTTTGGAACGCAACGAAGAATTAGATGCCTTTTCACATACGGTTGCACACGACCTAAAAAGTCCACTTGGAACAATTATGGGATTTGCTGAACTATTATTTGAAGATTCCTCTAAACTTTCTAAAGATGAGAAACAAAATTATCTAAGCATAATGATTAAGGATTGCAATAAGACTCAACAAATTATCAATAGTCTGCTTCTTTTTGCAAGCGTAAGAAAAGCTGAAATTAAGCCGGTTGAATTAAACATGGAAAAAATTGTTGCCGAATCCATTAATCGTTTATCACAGATGATTAAAAAAAGTAATGCAGAAATCATTCTAGCCAATGCTTGGCCAAAAGCTTTTGGTTATGGCCCTTGTATAGAAGAAGTTTGGACAAATTATTTGAGTAATGCTCTCAAATATGGTGGCGAACCATCGAAGATAGAACTTGGTTCCGATACCGGAAAATCTGAAAAAGTTCCTGAGGGAATGATTCGGTTTTGGGTTCGTGACAATGGTCCAGGAATTTCTGAAAAAAATCAAAAACTATTGTTCAAAAAATTTGAACGCCTCGACCAGGTTAAAACCGAAGGACATGGATTAGGCCTTTCAATTGTTCGCCGAATAATTGAAAAACTGGGAGGGCAAGTTGGTATGGAAAGTAACAATGGAACCCTTTTTTATTTCACCCTTCCTTCAAAATAATTCTTCAAAAAGTTCCTTAAATATTTTACGGAGCTATTATTATTACGAATATAATTTTGAAAACCGGCTACTGCCCTTTGATAATAATTATTGCAAATAAATATATTTTTTATAACCTTTTTTAATACCAATTATTTTTTTATTTGTATCTTTCATGCGAAAAGTTATGTTTTTTGTTTTGTTTTTTATTGATAATATTATTAATTTAAGCATTTTACATCTCTTTTTTATTTTTTTATTTTATTTTTTAAGTAAATAATTATTTCGATGAGCAAAATTGAAGAAAAAACTGATCACAAGCCCTTTACAAAAAAAACAATCGAAGCCGCCATTCGTATAACTGCACTTGCCCTGCTGATAGGCTGGTGCTTTATTATAATCCAACCATTTATTATAATTCTTGCCTGGGCATTAATTATTGCAGTTGCAGTATTTCCGCTATTTAAATTTTTAAGGAAAAGATTCGGTAACCGTAAAAAGTTAGCTGCTACAACTGTTACATTACTTTTTTTAGCTGTGTTTATAGTTCCGGGTTTATTCCTTACAAAATCGCTGGTAAAAAATATCGGGCAAGCTAAGGAATACTTAAAAGATGGACAAATCGTAATTCCGCCACCAAAAGATAACATTAAATCATGGCCATTGATCGGAAAACCGATTTATAATATTTGGTACCATGCTACTGTTAATATTGAAGAGGTGTTAACAGAGTATGCCCCTCAACTTAAAGTTGCCGGATTATGGCTTTTTGAGAATCTCAGCAATGCAGGTGTGGGTATGTTGCAGTTTATCTTATCTCTAATTCTTTGCGGTGGTTTTCTTGCTTATTCCGAACCCGGTGGAAAAGTCGCAGAAGATATCGGGATCAGGTTGATGGGAGAAAAAGGAAAGGAATTCATTAAAGATTCGGAACTTACCATTCGCAATGTTGCCCGTGGTATATTAGGAATATCATTTTTCCAGGCTATTCTTGTTGGAGTGGGTCTGGTTATTGCAGGTGTACCACTTGCAGGGCTTTGGGCTGTGATTAGCCTTATGCTGGCTATCATGCAATTAGGATTAGGGCCTGTAACCATTCCAATTATAATCTATATGTTTTCAACCTCTGATCCATTAACAGCAACTCTTCTTGCAATATGGCTGGTTTTCGTCTCCCTTATCGATAATGTTATAAAACCCATGGTGCTTGGGCATAAATCTCCTGTACCCTCGTTGGTTATTTTCCTCGGTGCAATCGGTGGATTTATGGCAAATGGAATAATTGGACTTTTCCTTGGAGCAGTTGTTTTGTCGCTTGGTTACAAACTTTTTATGTGGTGGCTAATCATTGAAAACATTCCTGTTACCGAAAATACTGAAAATTTCGTTAAATAAAATATCAAAAAAAATATCTTTTGCATATTTTTCTTTCCAGGGCGTATGACCGCATTTATTAATTTTTATCATTTTGAAATTTCTCAAATGCTCAGAAAGGGGCTTTTCAACTCCGAAATATGGGTGAGGATCGTAATCACCATGAATTGCAACAACCGGACAGTTAATATTTTGAGAATTTTGTAATAATAAATTTTCATCTCTTAATTTTGAAGCTTCCTGCCAAACTTTTTGAAAAACATCCATATTGAAATCAGTTACTTCATTTTTAGTCGGCTGATAATTATAAGAATCTGCAATTGTCATTAATTCACCAAAACGTTTTAAGGTTTCATTTTCAGTATTCCCCAATTCAATCATTGAAAGTAACTTAATTACTTCTTGCTTGTCTTTTTCATCTAATCTACTTAGGCGAATTTTGAATAAATCAGCATTATATTTTTTGTCGAATGCGCCTGCTCCAATAATTATTAGCTTTTTTATCAGATATGGATATTTGCATGCAAATAAGAAACCAAGCCAAGCACCCCACGAATGGCCAATTAAAACTATCGGATAATCAGTTACAGAAATCAATTGTCCGTGCAATTCTTCAATCTGAGTGTTTATAGTATTTTCGGTTTGCAATAATTCTAAAACTCCAAAATCAGAAGATAATTTTTCGGCAAGCGGCCTCATTGTTCCTGAAGCACCCGACCCACCGTGCAAAAGTCCGATACTATAAGGAGGTATTCCATATTTTCTTATACTCTTCAAGCCGGACTATTTATATAGTGCTTGCCAGAAAACGCCAATTTCATCGTTATGCTCGTTCATAAAACCCATCATTTACAATAGTAAACTCATGGTTTTCTGAACTTCGCAAGCCTCGAACTTGACGTTTTCTGACTAAGCACTCCAAAATATTGAGTTTTCGTGCAAACACTATATAAGAATATTAATTTTCTCTTAAAACCTCATCATCATATTCCAATTCAAACCTTAGTTTATGTTTTGCTTCTTCATTAGCAAGTCCTTTAAATACCCTTTGCATTTTTTCATCAGGGACAATTGCAGCGAGTTTAGTATATAATTTATAAGCATTTTTTTCTCTTTTCATCGCAAGAAGCAAAGCTTCCTCATAAGTCATATCATCACTTGGCGAAATATCAATTGTATATTCGGCAATTTTAAGGTCTTGGACTTTAACATCCTCAATTTCGAAATTTCTATTCTCTTTAATTTTTTCCAATCTTTTTTTATGCGATTTTTCATCTTCGGCAAATTCCAGAAAAACATCTTTCATAGCATCGTTTTCGGAATTAGCGGCCAATTTTATATAAAAATTATAGGCATTTTGCTCAGCATTAATAGCAAAATTCAGAATTTCGTCAATAGAATTAAAGGTTTTCATTTTCTAAAATAGTTTTAGGTTTTTATAATTTAATTTCGTTAAGTTTCTCGTTTATTTGTTTTCTAATATGTGCTAAATCATCTGAGTCGGGAATATATTTTACTTTGTAAGTGCCTATAATTTCGATTCCCGAGTTCTTTAAAAATTCACTAATTTTCAGGATACTCTGATCGCCCCAACCGTAGGAACCGAATGCAATTCCTTTTCTGCCTTTTGGTGCCAAACCCTGAAAATAAGTCAAAAAACCTGCAACCGACGGTAAAATATTCTTGTTTAAAGTCGGGGAACCGATGCAAACAAATTCGGCTGTCAAAACTTCGGTCATAATATCTGACATATGATTAAACTGCAAATTAAAAATCGGAGCAGCGTATCCGGCATCTTCAAAAACATTCTGAATTTCGTAAGCAATTTTTTCAGTTGATTTCCACATCGTATCGTAAATAATCAAGGCTTTTTTATCAACTTTATTTGATACCCAATTATTATATTCCTTAATGATTTCAACAACATTCTGTCTCCATATTATCCCGTGGCTTGGAGCAATAATTTCAATGTCAAGATTTGCTGCGGCATCAAGGGCTTTTTTTACAGGCTTCGGGTATGGTAAAACAATATTGGCATAATATTTTCGCGCCTCAAGCATGGTAATATCATTCGGATACTCATCATCAAATCTGACAGAGGTTGCAAGGTGTTGTCCGAAAGCATCATTAGAAAACAATAATTTTTCCTCAGGAACATATGTTAGCATATTGTCAGGCCAATGCACCATCGGTGTCAAAATAAATTGCAATGTCCTTTTTCCAATCGAAATTGAATCACCGGTATTTACTACTTCAAAATCCCAATCTTTTTTATAATGCAATCTCAAACCGGCATCACCTTTTGAACAGGTGATAATCTTCGCATTTGGAGCTTTTTCCATAATTACCGGCAAAGCACCCGAATGATCCATTTCAACATGATTTGATACAACATAATCAATCTTTGAAGGATCAATTATAGTTGAGATTCGAGCAAGCATCTCGTTTTCAAATCCGGGTTTTACAGTATCGATTAAAGTTATTTTCTCATCGATAATTAAATATGCATTATAAGTTGTTCCTCTTTGAGTTAAATAACCATGGAAATTTCTGACATTCCAGTCGATAGCTCCAACCCAATATATTCCTTCTTTGATTTTTTTTGCTTTCATATTAAGTTACTTACGCTTAAAAATATTAGTAGTAATTTTATAAATATTTTATTTTTTTTAACAAATATTTTATTATTTGAAAGGCAAAAATAATAAAAACAGGCCATGCAACTAACCATAAAATTGAATTAATATAAGTCATAATT
>CAZBSL010000035.1:0-5791 GCA_964494265.1 uncultured Bacteroidales bacterium | reverse complement strand
GTATTTCCATTGTTCTAATACGCCATATCATCCCCTTCAATATCCTTTTTACTTACTTTATTCTTATTTAACGATTTCCAAGCATACCAAATATATAACACTACAAATGGAACAATTAATGACACATAACTCATTACAGTTAGAGTATATTTACTTGAGGATGCGTTTTGAATAGTTAAAGAACTTTGCAAATCAAATGTTGATGGATAAAAAGCCGTATTATATAATCCGGCAATAAGAAAAATAGAAAAAACACTTGCTACTGTTCCAATTCCCGCATACCAAATTGCTTTTGTAGATTTCTTAAAAGCTCCAAGATAAATTCCAATCAAAACAAATACAACGCCCAGTAAAAAAATAATCAAAACTATAGGCATGTGCAGAAAATTGTGAAGATATTTATAATTTTCTAAATATACTTCTTGATTTACAGGATCAACTGCATAACCTTTTTTAGTCAATAACAAAACCACAAAAGTTAAAAAGAAAACCAAAAATGCAAAAGAGCAACGCTTAAGTTGTTTAGCAATTCTTTCAACGAGAGTTTCATCGTCGATATTATTAATAAAATATAAGGCACCAAGAACTCTTGACAAAGTAAAAACTGCTAAACCAAGAGCAAGATTTGTAATATTTAGTGCAGCTTCGAGGCCGTGTGCAGCCCCTTCCCATCTGGAAATTACTGGATCGCTAATGTTGGTTAATTGTAGTTTATCAACCGAAAATTCTGAGCCCGTAAAGAATGTACCAACGGCTACACCAATCAGGATTGGTGCAAGTAAACCATTTATAAACAAAAAAGTATTATAGGTTTTTTCACCAAGAAAATTATTTGCTTTTGTTCGATATTCGTAGGAAACGGCTTGAATTATAAAACTAAAAAGTATTATCATCCAAACCCAGTAAGCTCCTCCGAAGCTTGTTGAATAAAACAAGGGAAAAGAAGCAAAAAATGCTCCTCCGAAAGTTACTAAAGTTGTGAAAGTCAAATCCCATTTTCTGCCAACCGAATTAAACAGAATTTTTCTTTCGCTATGATTTTTGGCTAATTGGCTGACAAGAGTTTGCCCTCCCTGAACGAAGGTCATTAAAACGAATAACGAGCCCAAAAGTGAAATAATCATCCACCAATATTGTTGAAGTGCGAGATGTGATAAAGTTTCAAACATGATTAACTCCTTTCTTCTTTAGGTCCTAATTTAATTTGGTGTAACAGAATTTTAATTTCAGCAATTAAAAGTACTGTAAATAAAATAGCAAAAAGCCAAAATGTAATTTGCACCGATGTAGTGCTTAAGTGTGAAGTTGATGCCATAGTCGGGAGTAAATCCTGAATTGTCCATGGCTGCCGGCCTACTTCAGCCACTATCCACCCAAGCTCGGAGGAAAGATAAGCCAAAGGAATCATCCAGACTGCCAGTTTCAAAAGAAAACGTTTTTCATCAAGTTTATTCTTGATTGAGTAAAATAAAATCAAAGCAAAAACTAATATGAATAAGAACCCCAGGCCAACCATCAAATGAAAACTATAAAAAGTTAAAGGCACATTTGGTATTGCCGATTCCTTATCGGGAAGGTATCCATACCCGAAATCTTTATAATTCAATCTGAATCGTTCAAGTGCTTGTTTTTTTCTAACAGGAATGACAGCGGTTTTGTAATCACGCAAAGCAGCAATAGCAGTTTTCCCGTTTAAAATTCTGTTTTCGAGTGCAGAGATTTTATATTTTTTATTCCCATTTATCAAATCATTAATTCCCGGAACAAAAGCATTAGCATTTCTAAAAGCCAGGATTGAAGCCATTTTTGGAATTTTTAAAGCAAAGACAAAGTCATCTTTTTTGTCGTTGAATTTTTTTCCGGGGGTAAGCATGCCGACTGCAATCAAATCTACTCCTTCTTTTCCATCGTATAAGCCTTCCATAGCTGCAAATTTCATTGGCTGAGTTTGAGCTACATCATAAGCTGAACCATCGCCCGAATAAGCAGTAAATAATGAAGATAATAATCCGAAAACGGCCGCAATTAAAATGCTTCTTTTTGCAAATTCAAGATGTCGTCCTTTTAGAATAAACCATGCACTCACACCAATCACAAAAAATGAAGCTAAAACATAGCTGGAAGTAATTGTGTGTAGAAATTTATGAACGGCAGTCGGCGAAAAAATCACCTCCCAAAAGTTCATCATTTCGTTACGGGCTGTATCGGGATTAAACTGCATTCCAACAGGATTTTGCATCCATGCATTTGCTACCAAAATCCAAAGAGCCGAGAGGTTTGAACCAATTGCAACAAACCATGACGAAAGCATGTGGAATTTCTTACTTACTCTGGTCCAACCAAAAAACATTACGGCTATGAAGGTTGATTCGATGAAGAAGGCCAAAATTCCCTCAATAGCAAGTGGGGCTCCGAAAATGTCGCCGACTATCCATGAATAATTTGACCAATTTGTACCAAATTCAAATTCAAGGATAATACCGGTTGCAACACCAATGGCAAAGTTTATCCCAAATAGTTTCATCCAAAATTTTGTCGTACTTTTCCACTTTAAACTTCCTGTTTTATAATACATTGTGTGCATGAATGCAACAATAAACGACAGGCCGAGCGTTAGTGGAACAAAAATCCAATGATAGATTGCCGTGAGAGCAAATTGTGCTCTCGACCAATCCACAAGAGACATATCAAATGTTTCCATACACCTTAGTTTTTAGTTAAATTTTTAATTATATAGTCACTTTTTTGTTTATCCGTTTCGAATTTTGAATTCAAAAAATTTGGGAAGAAAAATATCTTTAATATTACAAACATGATGAAAAGTTTTATGGCAATAATTATCCATAATTTAATTCCAAGCCTATCAATATTCTTAAAACCATCTATGTAAAATCCGAATATTTTCTTTACAACATTCATTCCTTTCGATTATTTCATTAAACGATTAAAACAAACCTTTAATAACACCTTCATTATCAATATCAATATTTTCTGCTGCCGGCCTTTGAGGCAATCCGGGCATTCTCATAATATTCCCCGTCATCGGTATTATAAATCCTGCTCCCGAAGCAAGTTCAATTTCTCTTATTTTTAGAGTAAAACCTCTCGGCCTGCCTCTTTTGTATGGATCGCCCGATAATGATTTTTGAGTTTTTGACATACAAACAGCCAGGTTTCCAAGTCCCAAGCTTTTTATTTGCTCTAATTGATTTTTTGCGGTTACCGTATATTCAACATGTTCGGCTCCATATATTTTCTTGGCTATTAAATCAATTTTTTCTTCTAATTCAAATTCGGGTTTGTATAAAGTATTGAAACATGAAGGACAAGTTTTTGCTGCTTCCACCACCAATTCAGCTAATTCTATGGCGCCTTCACCTCCTTTTTCCCAAGCATCGACAACAGATGATTTTATTCCTAATTCATTGCAATGCTGAGTTATGGCATCAATTTCTTCTTTTGAGTCGGATGTAAATTTATTTATTGCAACAATTGGGTCAAATCCAAAAAACTGCATATTTTCAATGTGTTTATCTAAATTTTCCAGTCCTTTTTTTAGCACTTCAACATTTGGAATTTTCAGATTCTTTAACTGAGCACCGCCATGATATTTCAAAGCTCTTATTGTTGCAACCACTACAGTTGCTCTTGGCATTAATCCCCCAGATTGACATTTAATATTGAAAAACTTTTCAGCTCCCAAATCAGTAGCAAAACCGGCTTCAGTTATAACAAAATCAGATAATGATAAACCTACTTTTGTTGCAATTATTGAATTAGTACCCTGTGCGATATTTGCAAAAGGCCCTCCATGAATAATAGCCGGATTTCCTTCTAAAGTTTGAACAAGGTTAGGCCTGATTGCATCCTTCATCAATGCAGTCATCGCTCCATGAGCATTCAGGTCGCGGGCAAAAATTGGTTTTTTTTCATAAGTGTAACCAATAAAAATATTCCCCAATCTCTTTTTTAGGTCTTGTAAATTTTCAGATAAACAAAGAATAGCCATTACTTCCGAAGCTGCCGTAATATTAAAACCTGCTTCTCGCGGAACTCCTTGCTTCACTCCACCTAAACCGCTTACAATACTTCTCAAAGAACGGTCGTTCATATCCGCAACACGCTTCCACATTATAGTCCTCGGATCAATATTCAAATTATGTGCTTTATTATTTTGAATATTGTTATCAATTAGAGCAGATAAAAGATTATTTGCTTTTTCAACAGCAGAAAGGTCACCTGTGAAATGCAGGTTGATATCTTCCATTGGAATAACTTGTGAGTTTCCGCCACCTGCAGCGCCTCCTTTAATACCAAATACAGGACCGAGTGAAGGCTCGCGTAGGACAACAGTAGTTTTTTTTCCTAATCTGTTCAGTCCCTGCGTTAAGCCAATCGACATGGTTGTTTTACCTTCACCTGCGGGTGTTGGAGTTATGGCGCTAACTAATACCAGTTTGCTTCTTTTTATTTTCTTTTCATCAATTACATTTAATGAAATTTTTGCTTTATATTTCCCAAATAACTCAAGTTCATCTTCGTGTAGATTTAAAATTTTAGCTATATCAAGTATTCGTTTTATTTCGGCACTTTGAGATATTTCTATGTCTGTTTTCATATAATCATCAGTTTAAGTTAGTTAATAGTAGGGTATTCAAATTGACGGCCGGAAAGTTTCTCAATTTCAATCTTAATAATTTTAATATTATCAACCGAAGGTTTAGAAAATTTGAAATCAATATCGGAATAATTTTTCATAAAAACCTTAAGGCCTGAAATTTTCTCATCGTAATCGTCAATTATTTCGGCTTTTCCATGAGCAATCACGCTTCGGTATTTCCATCTCCACGAACACGCAACTTCCTTATCACGATAGAATAAGTCATGGTCAACATCAAATTCGACGCAAACATTATTATTTTTCTTTAGGATTTCCAGTTTTCCACCGTAATTGGCTGTATGTAAATATATTGTTTTATTCTCATATCCAAAATTAAAAGCTAAAACATAAGGTTTGCCGCCATCAATCATTGCAACATGGCAGGTTTTTGCTCGTTTAATAATTGCCTCCTGATCTGAAAATTCATTAATATCTTTGATTGCTCTGTCTCTTTTTTGCATAAATATATTCTTTCAATTATTTTATTTAAAAATAGTTTTCGTTTCGTTATACCAAAATATAAAATCAAGATGCCCCAGGGGGATTCCAATTTCATTTGAAAAAACCTTCATATCGTTTTCGATTTGAAAATATTTTTTTGGAGGAATAGATTTTGGAATTTCGGGAATAACATTGAAAATTTTTAGGTTTTTTAAAATATGCCTGTCTAAAATTGCAATGTCTTCAACAAATCCGAGGTTTCGCAGAAAGTGGCTTGATTCTTTTAATCCATAACCTTTTATATTGCTATTCAACCATTCACGCTTTTCATAAACCGATTCCATTTCAGAAAGAGTTTTTCTAATTCCTTCTGAGTTAATAAAAAACCTTTCCCTTGCTTCAACCAAATAGGAAGCTTTATTGTTTTTAAACCTAACCAAATTCAAATCATCGGAAATTGAGATTTTATCTGCTTTAAATAATTTTTTGTTTTCTGTAAGTTTAATTATTGTTTTCCAAGCATTTTCAGCTTTCGACTGTGGGGTTAACAGACAAAAAGCAAGTTCTTGAAACAAACCTTTTTCATCGGCATTAATCCAAATTGATTTAAATTCGGAAATTCGGTTTTCAATTTCCGGTTTTATTTTTTTATATGTTTTATATAGTTCTTTCAATCAAATAGAAATTATT
>CAZBSL010000034.1:15966-18723 GCA_964494265.1 uncultured Bacteroidales bacterium | reverse complement strand
TAATTTTCTGAATATTTTGAAAAATTTTGATTTGGGCCTTTTCCAAAATTATAATCAGGATGATTTATGCCTTGAGCAAATTGGTGATGCCAATCCATGATTGAATGATAAAAACACAAAATTATTCCTTCATTTTTACAAGCCTCAGCCAATTGATTCAGAATATCTTTTTTATAAGGTGTTCGATCAATTATATCATAATCAGAAACTTTTGAATCCCAGAGACAAAAACCATCATGATGTTTTGACGTGATGACGATGTATTTCATTCCGGCATCTTTTGCAATTCGAACCCATTCTTCAGCATCAAATTTCACCGGATTAAATTGTTCTGCATACTTTTCATATTCTTCTACCGGAATGTCAGCGGTTTCCTGAATCCACTCAGCATGATTTTTTTCCTCGCCATATTGGCCGGCGGGCACAGCATACAATCCCCAATGGATAAACATTCCAAAACCAGCATCCCGCCACCATTGCATTCGCTTATCTTTTTCTATTTGTGTTTCGGTTTTAATATAATCACGGGATGCGGTTTTAAGCTTTTTTTCAGGAGAGTTGCATGATACAAAAGCAAAAATGGCAAGTAATAAATATAGCAAATTTTTCATTATTGAAGGTTTTTTATTCAAAAAATATTTAACTATTATGATAACCTAATTTTTTATTCTATTAATTTTACTCGATACATTATCAATATTTTAGAAAAGTTAAAATAATTCTGACAACTTTCTTTTACCAATTAGTAAAACCTTTTTCTTTTGAATAATCACGCTTTAAAGGTTGCTTCAACAGTTTAACACGATAAATAATATCTGCTGCCTGCTCAACACCAGTTAATACACCGAGAGCATCTTCGAGTGTAATTCCTTTAGCAAAAACTCCATGTGCCCGAACAACAACGGCCGGATAATTTTGTAATGCAGGAGCTACTTTTTCAGCAACTTCATAGGAGCCGACTGGCACATCACATTCCACAACAGGAATTTTTTTATATAACAACATACCCTCACCGTCAATACAAGTGATTTCATCTTCTATCATTGAAAGTGCAGTTATTGCAGGAGCATGTGCATGAACAATAGCCATTGCATCTGTAAGTTTGTAAATATTTCGATGAACATTTGATTCGGTGCTGGCAATTAAGCCACTATGAGCGTCTTCTTCCTCAAGGTCTATTTCCACTAAATCTTCGGGTTGTAACCAGCCTAACATTGCCGAGCGCCTTGTGATAATTACTTTTCCTGAGCTTTTCATCGACAAATTTCCAGCATGGCTACTATTGTAGCCTCTATTACTCAAATCTTTGCCAACAAGGTCAAAACTGTTAAATGTTTCTTTATCAATTTTCATAATTATTTGATTTTTAAATAATAAAATTTACAAAAAATCTATTCCCAATTCCTCAAGTTTTCTTTTTTTAGGAATACCATTTTCATCCCAGTCCCTGACTTTATAATACCCTTCAAGCATTTCATCGATCGGGACTACTCTATCCTTCGACAGGCCTTCTTTAAATGCCACTTTCTTAAATCGTTCCGGTAAATTATCGTCAGCATTACTAAAACCTGCAGCTATATTAAAAACACGTTCAAGATTATATATGCGTTCACCAATTTTTAATAATTTAGTTACATTAAAATCAAGGCCGGTAATAGCTGACACAAATCTTGCATGAAAATCAAAACCTAAAGCATATCCTGAAAATTTACAATTAACGAGGCTATCTTCCACAGCACTTTGGTTTTGTTTTAAGACCAATAAATCTGGTTTTCCACTGATGGTGAAACGTGGAATTCGTTTAGGTGCATTAAAAATTTCCATGGCAGCCATGTATCCGGTCAGATGACAACCGCCACGATTACTTGTTGCATATCCTAATGCATGCCCCATTGCACCACGAGGATCGTAAGCAGGAATTTCCAAACCTTTAACCTGAATAGCTGTTTCGGCATCACCATATTTTTCGGCAAGGCGTTTTGAACCCTCAGCGAGTTCAATACCAATTCCTTGTTTGTAAGCAGTTTTCTTAACTAAATCAATTAAAATATCCTCGTTTCCAAACTCAACTTCTTTATAAGGGAATACTCCTTTTTCCTGTAATTCCATTGCACATGATATGGTTACACCCATAGAAATAGTATCAATTCCCAGCATATTACACCAGTAATTTGCTTGTGAAATTTTTATCAAATCAAAAATCTCACAATTAGCACCTAAAGCCCATACCGATTCATATTCAGGGCCTTTTCCTTTCATGTCACCGGCTTTAGTAAGACGTCCGCAACGGATTGTGCATCCATAGCAAGCTTCAGATTTTACAAATATTTCTTTTCGAATAGCTTCACCTCCGGTTTGATGAGCTTTTTCGTGTTGGCCATACTGAAAGTTTCTAATGGGCAGCATACCAAGGTTATTGGTTACGTGCAAAACCCCTGCCGTTCCGAACAAAGGAAATGCCGCACGGGTAACAGGTAAAGCTTTTTGTTTATCAAGGGCAGATTTTGAGTAACATTTTAATAGTTCAGGATTTTGGATTTCGGTTTTTTGTTTTCCATTTTTAACTACAATGGCCTTTAAATTTTTTGATCCGAAAACAGCACCAACACCACCTCGGCCAAAGGCACGTTCCGCATCATTCATGATTGAAGCAATCTTAACCATATTTTCTCCTGCCGGGCCAATTTCAAGTGTATGGGCACGATCGCCTTCCATCTCTTTTAATTTGCTATAAGTTTCCTCGGTGTTCAGCCCCCA
>CAZBSL010000034.1:14285-15866 GCA_964494265.1 uncultured Bacteroidales bacterium | reverse complement strand
TCAGTTTTTGGATGCACCCGCTCGGTGAATAATTTTACACCTAAGCCGCGTCCCCCTAAGAATTTTTCATATGTCTCATCTTTGATTTCAATTAGCTGATGGGTTTTATCCGTCAGGTTAATTGAAATTATTTTATTAAAAACACCTTTCATTTATAATTTTTTTCTTAATTTAATATCAATTCAATTACAGGAATTTCAATATTTGGTTTCACCATAGGCAGTATTAAAATTACATCATCTTCACCTTTAGTTTCCTGATGAGTCACATTATGACGTGGTTTACCAAATTTAATTTCAGAACCATCGTGAAGAAATTGAGCATATTTCACTTTTCCTTCAAAACCTTTTAAAGTAAACCATTTCATCGGATAATCAAGTAAATGAACATATAATCGATTTGTTTCGGGATTATATGTTATCAAAGTATTATCAGGGGCAACAAATTCAGGAGGTGCCTCAGTACAACCATAAATCGAACGATTATTATATTTCATCCACTCACCGATTTCTTCAAGATTTTCATTAGCTCTATAATCAAAAGTACCTCGAGCAGTCGGCCCGACATTTAGCAATAGATTACCACCTTTGCTAACAGTTTCAATCAATAAAACCAATAATTGTTTGGTGTCTTTCCAAGTCATTTCATCGCGATAATATCCCCACGATCCAGAAAAAGTTTGGCAAGTTTCCCACGGAACTTTCACACCATTTTTCTCCGGCCATTTTGAGACTTTATATTGTTCGGGAGTTGTAAAATCCCATCCGCCTTCAACATCAAGCAGATCGAGCCTGTCGTTGATAATAATTTGAGGTTGTAATTCCCTAACCATTTTTAAAAGATTTTCGGAATCCCAATCATGTCGGTCTTTTCCATGGTCATAATCTTTTCTGGTGGGAAATGAATAATCCAACCAAATAATATCAATTTTACCATAATTAGTAAGAATTTCCCTTACCTGATCTTTAACATATTGGCGATAGACATTCATATCTTTACCTTTATTAAGCTTGTCGTATTCTTTATCAGAAGAGGCACTCAGAGGATGGTTTCTGTCAATAGTATAATCAGGATGATGCCAATCCAACAAAGAATAATAAAAACCTACTTTCAAACCCTCCGCCCTGAATGCTTCTACCCATTCTTTTAAAAGGTCTCTTCCAATCGGGGTATTAGTAGCTTTATAATCAGTGTAATCTGAATCGAAAAGACAAAAGCCTTCATGATGTTTAGAAGTAATAACTGCATATTTCATGCCCGCTTCCTTTGCTTTTTTTGCCCATTCGGTAGGCTTATACAAATCAGGATTAAAAAGTTCAAAATATTTTTGATATTCTTCATTATTCATTCGTTCGTTCCTTTTCACCCATTCATGTCTTGCAGGTGAAGCATATAAGCCCCAATGTATAAACATACCGAAGCGGTCATTTTCCCACCACGACATGCGTTCCTTTTTCTGCTCAACAGTTTCTTTTGGCAATTGAGCTTTAGCAATTGAGGTAAAAAATAATATGGAAATTAAACTTAGGAAAATTAATTTTGTTTTCATTTTTGGTTTATTTTAATATTTGGATAATTTAA
>CAZBSL010000034.1:11467-14185 GCA_964494265.1 uncultured Bacteroidales bacterium | reverse complement strand
AAGCACTCCAATTTAAATGCTTCAATTCGCTGGCCCGTTTTTATATTTTCTTTTAACATAAGAACATCGAAACAATATGTTTTATCAAATTCAATATTCAAAACAGCACTTGAATCTCCTTTTTTTGCCTGCCAATAAGTATCTTGATTATTATCAACAAGTCCTTTTGCAGGATGATTTTTGTGTTGACTTGATGCTATTAATTTTGCTTTTTTTATTAAATTTTTATTAAAAGTTTCATTTAATATTTTTCGCCATTCCATCAAAGTTTCAATGTCATTTTCATGGATCAATCCTCGGCGATCTGGTGGGATATTTAAAAGCAGCAAAGAATTACGGCCAACCGAACTATAATAAATGTCGATAAGTTTTTCAGGAGATTTTACTAAAGTATCTTGCGATTGATGATAAAACCAGCCCGGGCGGATAGAAACATCAACTTCCGATGGATACCAGAAAAGGCTTTTTGCTTTAGAGATTATTTTGCGGCTGCCAAGGTCTTCATTTGTCATATCATTAGGTTTAAAATCATCATCCAATATCTTTTGATCTGATTTATTGGCAATGTTTTCCTGATTGTGATTTGTGGCCGGAACAACACTCCATTCTGTTTTACGGCCATAACCCGATTCAGTACCAACCCAACGAATATCAGGCCCAGCTACTGCAATCACTGCATCAGCTTGTAATTTTCGGATCAATCTATAATATGATTTCCAATCGTAAACCTGCCTTTTTCCATTGGAACCCTCACCGCATGCCCCATCAAACCAAACTTCATCAATGTTACCATAATTAGAAAGCAATTCGGTGAGTTGATTTAAAAAATAAATGTTGTAGGCGGGTGTTCCGTAAGTTTTTTCATGCCTATCCCAAGGAGAGAGATAAACACCAAATTTTATTCCTGCTTCTTTACAAGCTTCTGAAAGTTCTTTTACAATATCACCTTTACCGTTTTTATAAGGGCTATTTTTTATGGAATGTTCGGTGTATTTACTTGGCCACAAACAAAAACCATCGTGGTGCTTAGCTGTGATGACAATCATTTTCAAACCTGCATCCTTACAAACTTTTACCCATTGATGAGTGTTGAGTTGTGTGGGATTAAATATTTTAGGGGATTCTGTCCCATTTCCCCATTCTTTATCGGTAAATGTGTTGATCGTAAAATGTATAAAAGCTGTGGTTTCAAGTTTTTGCCAATTATATTGGTTGATGGTGGGAGCAACATTAGCTGCTTTCTTGATAATTTGATTCTCGGTATCATTATTATTTATTATCGCAAAATTATTTTTTTTCAATTTTTCAGATGAATTTTCATAACATCCTACAAATAACATTAAAATAATAATTGATAAATAACTTCCAGCTCTAAAATTCATAAAATCTATTTAACATATTTCAGTAAAATTGGAAAAAACCATAAATGTTTTATTTGTCACTAATTCTATAATTTATTTTGAGATCGATAACCATAAATTGCAATTACAATAAAGCATAAAAGAGGTAAAACGAAAGAAAAATTAACTTCAGGAACCGAAAGAATACTTACATCGGAAAATCCTTTACCACCAATATCTAAAATCCTTCCTTGTAAAGGCGGCATTAATGCACCACCTACAATTGCCATAACCAAACCTGCTGCCCCTATTTTCACTTCATCACCCATGTCTTTTAATGCTATTCCGTAAATAGTTGGAAACATTAACGACATAAAGGCTGAAGTTGCAACAAGGCAGATAAGACCTGCTTGCCCGACAATGAATATAGTCCCTAAAGATGTTAGTATTCCTCCCAAAGCAAATAAAAACAACAATTTTCCCGGGCTTATATATTTCATCATGAATGTGCTTATAAAACGTCCTAAAATAAAGATTCCCATTGCAATCATATTATAAAACTGTGCTTTTTCGTAAGGGATCCCAATATTTTTAGCATATTGAATGATGAATGTCCAGCACATGATTTGGGCAGCAACATAAAAAACCTGGGCAACGACTCCTTCAACATACCTTCTATTTTTAATTAAGGAATTAACACTTTCAACAAAAGTCATTTCTCTTCCATGATTTTTAAATTTAGGCATTTTATAAATAGCTATTATTACAAATATTATTATAACAACTAATCCTAACACAACATAAGGATCGCGAATAACCATTAAATCATGTGATCTAATATTCATTTTTTCAAATTCGGGCAGATTTGAAAAACTATCATTTGCTTCAATTTTTCCAAGAATAAATTCTTTAGCAATTAGCATTCCTGTTATTGAGCCTAAAGGGTTAAATGATTGGGCAAGGTTTAACCTTCGAGTAGCAGTTTCGCTACTACCCATTGATAAAATATATGGATTAGCAGTAGTTTCTAAAAATGCAAGCCCGAAAGTAAGAATATATAATGAAACTAAAAAGAAGCCAAAAATTCCGTAACTTGCAGCAGGATAAAACATCAAAGCTCCCGTAGCATATAATGCAAGCCCTATTAATATAGCAGTTTTATATGAATACTTTTTAATAAATAAAGCAGCCGGTAAAGCCATTGTGAAATAACCACCGTAAAATGCCAATTGAACAAAAGCAGCCTTACTTGAAGATATTTCCATTACTCTTCCAAAAGTGGCAACCAAAGGATTCGTAATATCATTTGCAAAACCCCATAAGGCGAACAGGCTTGTTATCAAAACAAAAGGAACAATTACTTGCTTAGATACTATTG
>CAZBSL010000034.1:0-11367 GCA_964494265.1 uncultured Bacteroidales bacterium | reverse complement strand
GCGAACAGGCTTGTTATCAAAACAAAAGGAACAATTACTTGCTTAGATACTATTGGATTTTTCGTATGGTTCATTTATTTTGCATTTTGGATTTCAATTAATGAAGTATTAATGTCATACACTTTTTAATTTCATTTTTGTTTCATTTTCACCACCATTTAAAATATAAAGTAAAGGTAAAGGCCTGTCAATTCCTTCTCTACCATATTCCATTTTTTTCCAAGGTGTTGCAGAGATAACATTTGCCAAATCCATCCAAAACTGCAATCTGGACACGGAAAGGTTCCAAGTCATGTGAAAATGATTTGCCGGAGCATAATGTTTATACTCGTGCATAGTTGCGTGTTTCGGAGTTATAAAAGTATGTGGCCAACCGATATCTGATAATTTCATGACAGCATCGGCAAGATCATTGGGAAGTTCAACAGTTTGAGCTTCGTCCCAAATTAGTGAAAACATTCCTGATAAAGAAGAAAATGCCAAGCGGGCAGCTATGCCGCTTATTCCTCCGGGTGATTTAAAATGAACAGAATTTCCTCCTCCGGGGAAATAGTCCTTATTTACCTGGGGGAAAGAAATGTTTTTCATTATATCCTCTTCGGAAGTTCCGGGTTTAGCAGCCCAATTAAAGGAGGCTGAACCTGAATTATCGCCATCAACAAAACCACGTTTAAACCAAATTGATTTTTCATTAATTTCAATATTCAATTTTTTGGAAATTTCAACAATATCCTGATTTTCCCACACCTTTCTAAAATCCATAAATAATGGTGGATTCCCGCCTGAAAGATAAGTCATAAAAACTTGTGTTAATAAACCTTGTACGTCAGCTTCGGTTGCAAAAGGCATTACAGGTTTTTCTCCGTTATGATCGAAGGTTGAGTTAAATAATGATTCCATGATGTCAGCAACAGGGAGAGGAAGCCCACGCATATCGGAGCCCCATTCCAATTGGCTCATAAATCCTCCGCCAACAGCATCGAGGTCATTTAAAATGTCTCTTACAATAAGATATAAAGCAAGGCTTTGATTAAATTTTTTGTCTTCATCTTTATTATTAATATCAATTCGATTTTTGGCATAGCTATCAATCCATGCTCTTAATCGTTTTAATTCGTCTTCGTCATATGCTTTTTTATTAATCATATCAGCGAGTAGTTTCATGTCAAGGCGAGTGATCTCAATCCCAAAAGTATTTCTGGTCTCAATTATATGAGCTAATGCTGTTTCCATGCCCATTGAATCATGACCGAAAACAACTATTCTTTTACCCTTTAATTCTTTGAAAGTAACAGCCGAAAAAGTCCAATCTAATAAATTATCAATTGTTGATTGTTGAATTTCAGGTTTCATGCCTTCGTCATCCCATTTCCCGACATTGATGTGCATTAACCTGCCCGATTGAGCAACAGCTCCGGAAACGGCATGCGTAAAAACAACACCCGGCTTAGGAGCCGAATTGCCGCAAGTAAAATTTAGTGGAGTATCTTTTGGAAAATGCGAAAGCAATGACAATAAAGTAAGTTGAGGAAAAGCCCATGTATCAGGTACACAAATAAGGATATTTACATGATTTTCTAAAAATTGTTTTGCAACAGTATCAGCTTGCTTTTCACCATCAACTAAAATATCGGAGTAAAAAACCTGTACTTGTTTTTTAGATGGAAGTGCAATTTTTCCTGCAATTTTATCGGAAACAAGTTTGATAATATTCTGACATCTTTGTCTTGATTCATTGTCAATACGCGGGTCGCTTGTTGCAAAAACACCTATAGCAGCCTGGCCTGTATTCCCATTAACTTGATTTGAAATTCTATATGCTTTCATAAAAATATTAATTTTTCTATTTGTAATTTTTTCTTTTTATTTCAATTATTTGCTTTTCAATATTAAAACATTATTAATTAATTTGAATTTTTTAAGCTAAATGGTTTTAGCTTTTTTTGGAAAAATCAGCAACATGATTCTCTGATTATAAATTCAGTTTCTAAAACAATTTGTGTTTTTTCTGTTTTTATATTTTTTTTCTTTATTTCATTAATCAAAATTTTTACAGCCTCACTACTCATCAAATTAATTGGTTGTGCTATTGCAGTTATTGGCGGATAACAAAGTTTGTAGGCATCAGTATCATCAAAACTAATAACGGCAACATCCTGAGGAATTCTTAAATTCAAATCATTAATACTTTTAATTGCTTCCATTCCAATCCTTAATGAGGCAAAAAATAAAGCCCTCAAATTATTTATGGGAAGCAATAATTCTTTTACAGCTTCATCCACACCCTCATTAAAGTTTTTATAATCAACTTCTCGAACATAGTTTCCATAACCTCTTAGCCCGTAACTTTTCATAGCATCCTTATATCCCTGCAAACGTTCTTTCATATTCGACAGAGCCGATGAAACTGTAATAAACCCGGTTTTTTTATATCCCTTTTCAAGCATAAACTTAACAGCTTTATAAGTAGAGTTATAATTATCAGCAACAACATAATTGGTTTTTATTTGTGGCAAATAACGATCAATCAATACGAAAGGAATATTATTCTTTTTCAGTTTTAAGATATGTTCGTTTGATTTTAAAGTTGGAGAAATAATAAAACCATCAACTTGTCTGTCGATTAACACATTTATTAATTCACCTAACTTATCGGGGTTTTCATCTGAACTTGAAAAAATAACTTTAAAACCATGCTTGTCGGCCTCATCTTCCACGGCCCTTCCCATTCGTGCGAAAAAGGGATTTGAAATATCAGCCACTATAAGAGCAATAGTTTCAGAGCGGCCTAAACGTAAACTTCTTGCCATTTGATTAGGCTGATAATTAAGTTCTTGGGCAAGATTAATTACTTTTTTACTTATCTCATCTCCTATTCTGTTTTGTTTTGCTTTTCCATTAAGTACAAGAGAAACTAATGATTTTGAAACATTTAATTTTTTTGCTATATCATTTAAAGATGTCTTTTTCATAAATTGAAATCTCAAAAGAGTTCAAAATTATTACATAAACTTTAAATACGCAAATAAAAATTTATGAAAATTTATTGAAAGTGTTATTAGCTCCTCTTAATCATAATTATATGTTGCTAAAACCCTTTAGCAAAAAAATGACATTAATGAAAAACCATAGATTCGCATTTAGAAATAAGTAATTACAAACTTAAGTAACAAGTGCAACTATTGCCACAATAAGAATAATCAAAACATATAGGCCCACGAGTAGTGCAGTTATAATCCCGAGAATTGCATAATGGGTTTGTAAACTTGAAAAAGCTTTTTCCATTGTAAACGTATCAGCGGTTCTCAGACTCCTTTTAATATAAATCGAAAAACGATACAAGTAAAAAACTGGGAAGAAATGAATTATGCCAATAACAACATAAATGACACTTACAAAAACACCTGTTACCGGCTGAAAATTAGTTTCATTAGGAAAAAGGGTCATAATATAGCCGAAAAAAAACGCAATTACAATCATTAAAAACACAAAAACAAATCCTACTATGGACAAAAATAATGTCCATTTTCTAATGTTTTCAAGATGATCAATAATTTTTTGGGTCAATTTGATTTCTGGTTCTGAATAAATATTTTCCATAATTATAAAATTTTGATAAACAACTTATATTCTTTTCTTCTAAACATTCTTAAATTCCGTATGAATTCAATTATCAAAAAAAATAAATTTTTCGGGCGGATAAAAGAATTTTGACAACTACACAAAGATATAATAATTTTTATTATAAATGGATACTTTTGAACGGGTTTTACTTTAATATTTTGTTGAATATCAGTCAAAAGACTGATATTTCTTAATATCCGTAGCAACTAATTAATTTATCGCAACACATTGATATATAACATGTAAAAAATTTGCTCAAATTAATCAATCTTATAAAGTATTTTTTTGTATCTTTGTAAAAGCTTTGTTGTTCAAACGTTTAGAAAGTTTGTGGCAACTAATTGTAAAAAAATACAGTTTAAGTTACTGATAATCTATACATAATGAAAGTAAAATGGGTTTGAACTAATAAAAGGAAATAAAGTTATTGATTTTGTAATATTTACTAAAATCTTAACGAAAGGCAGCTTAATCCGCCGTCTAATTTTCTGAATTCGGAAACATCAAGTTCAATAGTTTTATAGCCTGCACTTTCAATCAAATCTTTTGAAATAGGGAAACCTACAGGGATTAGCACAAAATCATTAATCCAAACACAATTTGCTGCATAGGATTCAGTTTCGGGAATCTCAAGGATATTGAACTTTTTAAATTCAGGCTTGGAAATAAACTCGCCACAAACAAGCAAATTATTGTTTTCAAGGTATGAAAGTCCTGTTTTAAGGTGTAGCACTTTTTCGAGTGTAATTGTAGAAGCACTCATTCCATATTTCTTTAGTATTGAAATCATTTGCTCAGCACCTATTAAATTGGTTCTTTCAGATAAACCTATATAGAAATGATTTCCAACCATCATAACATCACCTGCTTCAAGAATCCCAGGAACTTTGATCTTTTCAATATTTGCAAAAAAGCGACTCACAATACTTTTTATTCCGCTTATTTCTCTTTTGCGTGATGAAGCACCCGGATTGGTGATAATACCACAATGCGGAGTAAACAAGGCAACATCCTCAATAAAACATGAATCGGGAAAATTTTCATCAGCTTCAAGAATAGTAACTTCAAGCCCGCATTTTTTCAAGGCTAAAATATATTCAGAATGCTGAATCATTGCTTTTTCATAATCAGGGATTTCTGCTCTGTTTGTTGAAATTCCCAGTATTATATTCTTGCAGGGCTTTTTTACAATAGCTTTTGTAAACATTATTTTTAAATTAATAATTTTCTGTAAAGATAATGTGATTCAATAAAAATACAGCTTAAAAAATTTCAAGTTTGCATTAAGCCCATAATTCCATTATTCCACTATTCCTTTACACCAATTTACCTATTTTATACATTTCATCAAGCGTAAATTTTTTCAATTTTGCAGAAATTACTTAGCTTAGAATCTTTATAAAGGTGTAAAATACTTTTAGTTATTTTTAAAAATCAAGGTAAAAAATTATAAATAATTTCAATTGTAATATTCAAAATAATATTCTATTTTTGCAGCCTTAAATTTTTGAGTAAATAATAATAAACTTAAACACATGCAGAACAGAGGTGCAATAAAATTTTTTGCTATCGCATTTGCTATAGTTTGTCTCTTTCAACTTTCATTTACATATTTTACTTTCAGAGTTGAAAAAAGGGCAGAAAATTATGCGACAGATCAAATTACTACAGATTTAGCCAAAACGCTTGCCGATGGTAACGAATTACTTGAGGGATATTATTTCGATTCTATTTCAAAATCACGTGAGAATTACTATCTTGATTCAATGGCAAATAAGGTTGTTTATAATATTCTTGTAAGAGATTATACCTACAAAGAATGTAAAGAACGTGAAATTAACCTTGGCCTTGACCTTAAAGGAGGTATGAACGTTACACTTGAAGTGAAAGTTGGCGACATTATTAAAGCATTAGCCGGTAGAAATAAAGATAATCCTATTTTTGTTGAAGCTCTACAATTAACATATCAAAAACAAAAAGATAGTCAGGAAGATTTTGTAACACTTTTTGGAGAGGCATTTACTGAAGCTGACCCTAATGCAAAATTAGCTTCTGTTTTCAATACTGTTGAACTAAAGGATAGAGTTAGTTTTAATTCTACTAACGAAGAAGTTATGCAGGTCATTCGTGATGAATCCGATGGAGCCATCGACCGTGCATTTAATATCCTTAATACACGTATCAACCGCTTCGGTGTAGCTCAACCAAATATTCAAAGAGTAGGAACTTCTGGGAGAATTCTTATCGAACTACCGGGTATCAAAGACCCAACTCGTGTAAGAAAACTTTTACAGGGAACTGCAAAACTTGAGTTTTGGGAAACTTATGAATATCCCGAACTTTATCAATATTTTGCTGACGCTAACAAACAATTACGCGGCCTTGATGTAACTGATGATATCGAAGAAGTCGATATTGAAGAGAAAATAAAATCTGAACCTAAAGAACCGGTAGAAGAGTTAGTTGCAGAAGGCGATACAACAGCAAGTACGACATTATTGGATCAGCTTGAAAGCGACACTACCGATCTGGCAGCACAGGACCAATCATTTGAAGATTATGCAAAAAATAATCCTTTAAATGCTTATTTAACTCCTGCATTCTATCAAAACGATCAAGGACAATACTATCCGTCGAAAAGTGCAACCGTAGGTTATGCTGCCATTAAAGATACTGCAAGAGTGAATGCTCTTTTAAAGAAAGTAAAAGATGTTTTTCCACGGAATTTAAAGTTAAAATGGACAATCAAACCTCGTCAGGAAGGAACAGAAATTCTCGAGCTGACAGCATTAAAAGTAACTTCAAGAGACGGAACTGCTTCACTCGGCGGTGATGTTATAGTTGATGCACGTCAGGATTACAGCCAAACCGGACAGGTTGAGGTTTCTATGCAAATGAATTCGGAAGGAGCAAAAGCATGGAAACGATTAACAGGAGATAATATTGGTAAACAGATTGCTATCGTTCTTGATGACTATGTTTATTCAGCACCAAATGTAAATGGTGAAATTCCAAACGGACGTTCATCCATAACAGGTGGATTCGATATTGAAGAGGCAAAAGACCTTGCAAATATTCTCAAAGCAGGGAAATTACCTGCTCCGGCACGAATTGTTGAAGAAGCAGTAGTAGGGCCTTCATTAGGACACGAAGCCGTTAACGCCGGACTTTGGTCATTTGTTTTGGCTTTTGTTCTCGTCCTTTTATATATGATATTCTATTATAATAAAGGTGGATGGGTTGCCGACCTTGCTTTATTGACAAATATTTTCTTTTTATTCGGAGTATTGGCTTCATTTCAGGCAGTATTAACTTTACCCGGTATTGCAGGTATTGTGTTAACCCTCGGTATGGCCGTGGATGCTAACGTAATCATTTATGAGCGTATAAAAGAAGAAGTTAGGGCTGGTAAAGGAATGCGATTGGCTATAGCCGACGGATATAAAAATGCTTATTCGGCTATTATTGATGGTAACGTTACTACATTGTTAACAGGTATTGTACTTTATGTTTTCGGTTCAGGGCCGGTTCAGGGTTTTGCAATTACATTAATTATTGGTATTTGTTCATCTTTATTTTCTGCCATTTTTATTTCTCGTTTGATATTTACATGGTTGTTATCTAAAAATAAGACCGTTAATTTCTCTAACAAAAGAACTCATAATATTCTTGCAAATACGAATTTTGATTTCTTAAGCATGAGAAAAGGAGCATATATTTTCTCAACAATAATTATTATTATCGGTATTACTTCTTTATCATTTAGAGGTTTAAACATGGGAGTTGATTTCTCTGGAGGACGTACTTATGTAATCAGGTTTGACCAGGATGTTAACACAAACGATTTAAGACAGGTATTAAAAGACAAATTTGAAAATGCATCCCCTGAAGTTAAAACTTTCGGTCCTTCGAAGCAGGTAAAAATTACGACTAAATATTTAATTGAATCGAACGAACCTGAAGTTGATTCTATTATTCAAACAAAATTGTTCTCAGGTTTAAAAGATTTTTATGCAAATAAAAATATTGAATATAATGATTTCATATCGGATACTGATAATGATGAAAAGTTAATCGGAATTTTAAGTTCTCAAAAAGTCGGGCCGACTGTTGCCGATGATATTAGGAATAAAGCTGTTATGGCCATAGTCTTTGCTTTGATTGTAATTTTTGTTTATATTGCCATAAGGTTTAAAAAATGGCAATATGGTTTGGCAGGTGTAATTGCATTATTCCACGATTCACTAATCACTATTTCTTTATTCTCATTATTCTATAATATCCTACCGTTTAATCTCGAAATTGACCAGGCATTTATAGCCGCTATTTTGACTATTATCGGGTATTCAATAAATGATACGGTAATTATCTTCGACCGTATTCGTGAATATATGGGGCTTTATCCGAAAAAAGACCTTAATACCAATGTAAATAATGCTCTCAACAGCACTTTAGCCCGAACAGTAAATACTTCAGGTACAACATTGGTAGTTTTGATAATCATATTTATTTTCGGAGGTGAAATAATCAGAGGATTTACTTTTGCATTACTTGCCGGGGTTGCAATTGGTACTTATTCTTCTCTTTTCAACGCCAGTCCTATTGTTTATGATCTAATCAAAAAGAGAGGCTCAAAAACAATAGCTGAAAATAAGCAAGGAAAGAAAAAGAAATAATTCTTTTTTGAAATAAAATTTTACAGTCCCGATATTTATAATATTCGGGACTTTTTTTTATCTTTGCTGCATATCACTATGTAAATAATAATGAATAATATTCTCTTATTTTTTGATATTAGCACCGGGGAAATTTTTATCATTCTTGTTGTTGGATTTTTAATTTTCGGTCCAAAAAAAATTCCTGAAATTGCAAGAAAAGTAGGGAAAGGGATGGGTGAGATAAAAAGAGCAACAAATGATATTAAAAGTGAGATTCATAACGAGATTAATAAAATTGAAACTGCTGTAAAAATTGAAGAGAGCCAAAAGAAATCAGATAAAAAAGAAGATTATAGTAAAACTGATAAGACAAAAGAGGAATAAAAAAATTAAATGATTGATAACACAAATCCATTAGTTTATGAGATTAATCGATATGGAAAAAGAGTTGACAATATAAGAGTTGCTTAACAAATAAATTATAAACTTTTCCGTTTATTTAAAAAATATAAAAAAATGAAAATCAAACAAGTATTATTCCTACTATTCATTTCATTAATTATTTCCCCAACAATAATATTTGCACAGCGAAATCCAACGCGTTCTGCTGATGAAGCTTTCGACAACCAACGCTATTTTATCGCTATTGATAAATATAAAAAAGCATATTCTAAAGTTAAAAAAAATAAACCTGAAAAACACCGTGTAATATTTCAAATTGCCGAATGCTACCGGCTTACAAATAATTTAAAAAGAGCTGAGTCGCAGTACAAAAGGTTAATCAGAGCAAAATACGATAAAAAGGAACCTTTGGTTGTTTTGAATTATGCCGATGCTTTGAAGGCAAATAAAAAATATGATTTGGCATTGGTTCAATATAATAATTATAGCGAATTAGCTCCCGATGACCCTCGCGGCCTTGCAGGTGCTGAGGCTTGCCGTTTGATAAAGGAATGGGAAGAAAATCCCTCAAAATATGAAATAGTTCAAATAAAAAAAATTAATTCGAGAGAATCCGATTTTTCACCCACTTATGAAAACGATAATTTTAATTCAATAATTTTTACTTCAACTCGTGAAGGTTCTACAGGAAAAGAAACCGACGATTGGACAGGGCAAAATTTTAGTGATTTGTTTTCAAGCAAAATCGACAGAAAAGGTGAATGGAGTACTCCAAAACTACTTGGTGCTGAAGACGTAATTAACACTAAAGCAAATGAAGGTGCACCTTTTATGAATAACAGTTACAACGCATTGTATTTTACACGTTGTCCGAATGATCCCAAAAAACATTCAGGTTGTTTTATTTGCCGTGCCGAACGACGTGGCCGTTCATATAATCCGCCCACAGGCCTTGATCTGAGTAGCGACAGTACAATCGCTAACGGGCATCCAACTCTGAGTAATGATGAATTAACAATAATTTTTGCATCCGACCGTGATGGAGGTTATGGCGGGAGAGACCTTTGGATAGCAACACGAAAATCAAAAACCGATGAATTTAACAGGCCTCAAAACATAGGGCCTGAAATTAATACTCTCGGTGATGAACTTTTTCCTTTCCTGAGAAATGATACTGTTTTATATTTTTCTTCCAACGGCCATCTTGGGGTGGGTGGACTTGATATTTATAAATCAACCAAAACCGAGGAAGCTTGGAGTGAGGCTGTAAATCTAAAAATGCCTTTAAATTCAAATGGCGATGATTTTGGAATAGTATTTCATCCCGATAAAGAAAGAGGTTTCTTTTCGTCATCAAGAAAAGGGGGCAGAGGGAAAGCAGATATTTACGAATTTATTGAACCACCGGTTTTATTTACTCTAAGCGGTGTTGTTAAGGATGATAGAACTTTGCAATATGCCGAAAATACTGATGTGAAAATAATAGGCTCGGATGGAATTTCTCTGTCAACAAAAACTAACAATCAAGGTGTTTATACTTTCACCGATTCACAAATACTCGAAGGTACTTCTTATGATATTATCGTTTCAAAAGAGGATTATTTTGTTTCAAAAGGAAAAATTACAACAATAGGATTGGAGTTTTCTAAGGATTTTGAGCATGATTTTATTATCGTTCCAATTCCCGAAAAACCTATTATTTTACCCGAAATATTATATGATCTTGCAAAATGGGATCTTAAGCCGCAATATCAAGATTCATTGCAAGGATTGATTAAAACCCTTGATGAAAATGAAACCATTACAATTGAGTTAGCCTCACATACAGATTTGCGTGACTCTGATGAGAGAAATGATATTTTATCTCAAAAACGTGCCCAGTCGGTTGTTGATTATTTGATTTTGAGGGGTATTGATCCGGCAAGATTAACTGCTAAAGGTTATGGTGAGAGAGTTCCCCGAGATTTGTTAAAAGACATCACCCGCGATGGAGTTACGTTCCCTGAAGGAACTGTTCTAAATGAGGAATATATTGTATCACTTGAAACCAATGTCGAAAAAGAAGCTGCTCACCAATTAAATCGTCGTTCTGAATTTAGTGTCATTCGTAAGAATTACGTTCCTAAACAGAAAAATGAACCCGTAGCAAGCGGAGGAGTGGACATTATTGTAAATCCTGAAGAACGTTTTGTTAAATATGAAATTGAAAAAAAGACAGGTGCATTAAAAGCCGAATGTTTCGTTAATGATATTTCAATTAATTTTTATTTTGAAGATCACGCCAGGCCACAAATTTCCATTTCTGAAGCACTAAAACTTTTAAAAGACGGTGCGTTAAGTAAAGGTGATTTTAAAGGTGACCCAAATGTTGTTCTTGCAAACGGAACAATTGCAAATAAGGCTGTTTTTACGATTAAAGATTTTACAATTGCAAACATAACTATTCATGATATTGAAATTACTGTCGATAACCGTGTGAGAGTTCCCTTTGTTATCGGAAAATCAACTTTATCGCTTTTCGGAAAATATACTATTGATAAAGGAACACAAGAGATTAGGTTTGAGTAGGTTCTGTTGTTGATAAAAAAGCAGTTCTGGTTTCTGTAAAGTCTTTATAATTTTGTTTTGAGGTGTAATGGACAAAAAGTATGCTGTTTTCATTTGAATTTGTTCAAGTGGACAA
>CAZBSL010000033.1:15760-18767 GCA_964494265.1 uncultured Bacteroidales bacterium | reverse complement strand
GCAGTTTTTAAAATAGTACCACCACGCTGAATAATATTTGAAACAGAAGAAGTTTCCATTTTGACAAAATCGCCTTTAATCAATCCCCTATAACCTTGCATAATTCCCACAACTTCAATATCGTTATTGATTCCTGTACGCACAACGGCTCGGATAGCTGCATTCATTCCGGGTGCGTCGCCACCTGAAGTAAGAACACCTATTTTTTTTATATTTATCATATTGTGGTTTTTCTTTAATAAAGTCTAATCAGAGTCTATTCATTATTGTTTAAAATTTAATTTATTAATATTCTTACTATTGGAGTTTGTAAGGAATAATAATTCTAAATTCACAAATCAAAAATATTCATACTTTAATCCTTTTTATATTTCTGTTTCTTACTACCTTCATAAATATCAAAACGCAAATATTTGCATTCAAGTTGTCCGTTAAACAGGGCTATCTTTCTTGATGGCCTTAAACCGATATTTTTTAAAGCATTAAAATCAGAACTAATTAACCACGCTGAATATCCGGCATAATTTTTTTTCAAACTATCACCAATTTTTTTATAAAGTTCGATTTGATCATTTACCTCCATACGCTCACCATAAGGAGGGTTTGTAATCATTATTCCCTTTGCTTTTGGCGGGCTTTGTTTTTCGATAGAATTGTGGAAAAGTGTAATATGGTTTTGAAGATTTGCTTCTTTCAAATTCTGCCGTGCTATTTCAACTGCTTTGTACGAACGATCGGAGCCAACAATTTCAAAATTAAAATCGCATTGTTTTGAAGATTCATCCTCAACGATTTTTTCCCATAATTTCTTATCAAAATCATTCCATTTTTCAAAACCAAAACTACGAAAAACTCCGGGAGGAATATTGTTGGCATACATTGCTGCTTCAATCAATATTGTTCCTGATCCACACATGGGGTCAATAAAATTACAATCTTTTTCCCATCCGCTCAGAAGTATCATTCCGGCTGCAAGTATTTCATTTATTGGAGCTTTATCGGTAAGAACCCTATAACCGCGTTTGTATAAAGGATCACCCGAACTATCAATTGAAACTGTGCAATCCTCTTTATAAATATGAATATTGATTCTTAGGTCGGGATTTCTGACATCAACCGAGGGACGCTTCCCGAATTTCATGCGAAATCTATCGGCAATTGCATCTTTAGCTTTCAGGGCAACGAATTTGGTGTGAGAAAACACCGAACTACCGACAGTTTCATCAATAGCGAAAGTTCCGTTTAGATCAAGATATTGAGGCCAGTTGATCCTTTTTACATTATTATAAAGCTCCTCTGCACTATTTACCGAAAACTTCGCAATTGGTTTTAATATTCTGAGTGCTGTTCGGCAACAATAATTGGAACGATACATAATTTCTTTGTCGCCCGTAAAACTTACGGCCCGTTTTAATATTTCAATATCTTCGGCACCTATTGCCTTTAGCTCGTCTGCAAGAACCTGCTCAAGCCCAAAAAGCGTTTTCGCAAGTAATTGGTTATGTTTTATATTTTCTTCCAAAACTTTTTTTTTGCAAAAATAGGAATTATTCGTGTCAATGGAATATAGTGGGAATCAATTTTACAACTAATTAACAGATTAGAATATTCTATTTTTCGAATTGGATAATTCTTTCTGAGATAAAAAAAGGAATATTTAATTTGCGATTCGATGATAATACTTATTTTTGTGGCAAATTTTAAAAAAAATGAAAAAGACATTAATAATATCATCTCTGCTTATTTTGTTATTCGGTATATATTCTTGCGAAACTGATGTTAACATTGTTGCAGATTACGAGGAAATTACAATAGTTTACGGTTTGCTAAGCGTTGACGATCCAACAACATATTTACGAATAAATAAAGCATTCTTAGGAGACGGGAATGCACTATTGATGGCAAAAGTTCCTGATTCAAGTAATTTTTTACATCAATTGGATGTTTCAATTGAAGAAATGGATGGCAATATTGTTAAAGAGTTATATCCTTTCACGATAGATACAATATATAATAAAGATACCGGGATTTTTTATAATGAATATCAAATATTATATAAAGCGGATATTGCAATTAATGATGATTATAAATATAAACTTAAGATAGAAAATAATGATAGTATTATTTCTGCTGAAACAGAAATAGTTCATGATTTTTCAATAAAAAAACCAAGTTCCGGTTCCCATTATGTTAAATTTGCTCCCGACTTCAACAGCTCATTACAATGGGTAACTTCAAAAAATGGAAAGCGTTATGAAGGGGAAATAATATTTAACTTTAAAGAAAAAGATTATAATTCTCCAGATACTATTTCAAGGTCAATTATGTGGAGTTTAGGTTCAGTAAAATCCACCAACACTTTAGGGGGATCTGAAATGGAATTTACTCTATCAAACAATTATTTTTATGAATTGTTAAAGTATAATGTTCCTTATGCTGATGTACAAAAAGAAAACAATGTTGAGTTTCGTATAGCTGATTCTGTTGATTTCATTGTAACTGCCGGAGGTGATGAACTTAACACATATTTAGAAGTTAACGAACCTTCATATAGTATTGTACAGGATAAGCCCGAATACACAAACATTACTAATGGTATTGGAATATTTTCATCAAGAAAAAATGAAATACGCAGAAAATTATTACATCCGGAAACTAAAATGGAAATATTAAATTTAAATATTAAATTTAAAAATTAAATTCATAAATTCTCCTCCGACAAAATAATATTGTAGGATATAAACAACCTATTCGTTTAAATTTACTGTCGTTTTGTCATAAAGATTGACAAGCAATAAATAGTAAAATTTTCTTTAATTTTTTTATTATCTAATTTTTTATTCAGGAAATCTGAACTTTACATAATTAATATTAAAAATCCGAGTTCAGAACCATCATTAATAATGACAATTTCTTTATATAAAAATAATGATGGCATAATCATTGATTAAGGCAGTATTACAAAAATAAAATCGAATTTAATAATTTAAAAAATAAAATAAATATG
>CAZBSL010000033.1:0-15660 GCA_964494265.1 uncultured Bacteroidales bacterium | reverse complement strand
GCAGTATTACAAAAATAAAATCGAATTTAATAATTTAAAAAATAAAATAAATATGGGAAAAATAATTGGAATTGATCTTGGAACGACAAATTCATGTGTTGCTGTAATGGAAGGTGCCGAACCTGTTGTTATCCCTAATAGCGAAGGCAGAAGAACAACTCCATCAATAGTTGCATTTACCGATAATGATGAGAGAAAGGTTGGTGATCCTGCAAAACGCCAAGCAATTACTAATCCTGAACGAACAATATTCTCGATAAAACGGTTCATGGGTGAAACCTATGATCAGGTTACAAAAGAAATAAATAGAGTTCCATATAAAGTTATAAAAGGTGATAATAATACACCAAGAGTTTTAATTGGTGACAGAAAATATACTCCTCAGGAAATTTCTGCAATGATACTTCAAAAAATGAAAAAAACGGCAGAAGATTATATTGGACAAACAGTTACAGAGGCAGTTATTACTGTTCCTGCTTATTTCAGCGATTCACAACGACAGGCCACCAAAGAAGCCGGCGAAATTGCAGGGCTTACTGTAAAAAGAATTATTAATGAGCCTACTGCTGCTGCTTTGGCTTACGGCTTAGATAAAAAACAATCGGACGTAAAAATTGCTGTTTTTGATTTAGGCGGTGGAACTTTTGATATTTCCATTCTTGAATTAGGCGACGGAGTTTTTGAAGTTAAATCAACAAATGGAAATACACATTTGGGTGGTGATGATTTTGATCACGAAATTATTGACTGGCTTGCCGACGAGTTTCTGAAAGATGAAAACATTGACCTCAGAAAAGATCCGATGGCTTTACAAAGACTGAAAGAAGCTGCCGAGAAAGCAAAAATTGAACTCTCAAGTTCTTCAGAAACAGAAATAAACTTACCTTATATAATGCCTGTTGACGGTATTCCAAAACACCTTGTTAGAAAATTGACACGAGCAAAATTCGATCAATTAACCGATCATCTTGTTCAAAACACTATCGAACCGTGTAAAACTGCATTAAAAGATGCAGGTTTAACCACAGGCGATATTGATGATGTTTTATTAGTTGGTGGTTCGACAAGAATGCCTGCAATTCAAAATGTTGTCAAAAACTTCTTTGGAAAAGAACCTTCAAAAGGTGTAAATGCTGACGAAGTTGTAGCTATTGGAGCCGCAATTCAGGGAGGTGTTCTTACAGGCGAAGTTAAAGATGTTTTACTCCTTGACGTAACTCCTCTTTCACTTGGTATTGAGACATTAGGTGGAGTAATGACTAAACTTATTGAAGCAAACACAACTATTCCTACAAAGAAATCGGAAGTGTTTTCAACAGCAGCCGATAGCCAAACATCAGTTGAAATTCATGTTTTGCAAGGCGAACGCCCGATGGCAAACCAAAATAAAAGCATAGGCCGTTTCCATCTTGATGGAATTCCACCTTCGCCAAGAGGCATTCCTCAAATTGAGGTTAGTTTTGACATCGACTCGAACGGAATTTTAAATGTTGCTGCAAAAGATAAAGCAACTGGCAAATCTCAAACTATTCGTATTGAAGCATCATCAGGATTATCTGATAGCGACATTCAAAAAATGAAAGATGAAGCCGTAGCAAACGAGGAAGCCGACAAAAAAGCAAAAGAAGAAATCGACAAACTTAATAGTGCTGATGCTTTGGTTTTCCAAACCGAAAAACAGCTTAAAGAATACGGTGATAAAATACCTGCCGACAAAAAAGCTCCAATCGAAAAAGCAGTTGCTGATTTGAAAGAAGCTCAGAAAAGTAAAAATATTCCAGGTATTGATGCCGCAATGAATACTTTGAATACTGTTTGGCAAGCTGCCAGCGAAGAAATGTACAAAAATACTCAGGCTGATCCTAATGCTGCTCAGGGCCAACAACAAGGTCCAACAGGACAAGGTCAAGCTCAAGAACCTGATAAGCCTTCATCAAGTGACGATGAAGTAACCGATGTTGACTTTGAAGAAGTAAAATAAATATTTCTGAAAATAATATCTAATCTGAGGGACTAATTAAGGGAAATAATTTCCTTTTCTTTGCCCCTCTTTTTTTTTATAAATTTATTTGGTCAAATTTTCATATCCCTTAGAAACGTTATATGTTGCTTTGTCAAAAAACAACATCATTCTTCTTTCGAGTTCAAGAGACATATAAACATCTATTGCTTTAGTCCACATTCTTCGCGAGAGTGCATATTCCCAAATATGCTTTCGGATAAGGCTCAAAGAACTAATAAGTTCGCTTAAAGCAAAACCCTCTTTTTGACGTTCATGCCCAAGTTGGAAATAAAAATCTCTAATGTCATTCTTATCGTAATTTCCGCTGAGCCATCTACAAAATTGTGAAACAACTATTTGATTTCTATCCAATAATTTTTGTTTATTAAAATAATGATAATGTGGTGTAGATCTGTTTTCTCTAACATCTTTTAACCACAATTCTGCTATTGACTTTGAATTTTTTTCAATTAATTCAATTAATTTATTAGAAAGCAAATTCTTATCTTTATTTTTTTTATCGTTTTTACCTAACGAAAGAGAAAATGAATCAACGATTGCCCAATATTCTTTTTTGGTTTTTATATAAGCGTTTATTGCTTTAGTGTTTGAAAAAAAAGCAAGCTTTGGTATTTTCTCAATCGGAAAATATTTTGCTGAAACTGCATCATCCCCGGCTTCTAATGTTCCTCCGGTTTGCTCTACTTCGAAAGAAAGAAAAATCAAGTCGCCATACAAATAATTTGAACAAGAATCAGCGTCAATAAAACTTGTGATTTTTGCTTTTACACCCGTTTCTTCTTCAAGTTCTCTTAGGGCAGCAATTTCGATAGTTTCACCTGTTTCGGCAAAACCGGAAGGCAAACACCACATTCCTTTGTACGGTTTATTCCCTCTTTTTACGAGCAATATATTTCTATCCTTTTCAAGAATTGTTGATACTACAGGCAAAGGATTATCATAGAAAAAAATATTGCATGATTGACAGTATTCTCTGAAAATTTCATTTTCCATTTTTTTAGATATTTTTTCACTGCAATAGGGACAAAAATTCCTTTTTTTCTTTTTCATACTCAAATTAATTATTCAATTTTAAAATATATTTTTTAACTCTTAGAGCAAATAAATATTACATCATCTTTATTGGTTTCGAAACTTTTCATGGTTTTAATATCTTTTTCTAAGCAATTAATTATTTTATCATGCAAGCCTTTATTATTCTGGATAAAAAAGGGGCTTTTGTGTCGGAAATATCTAATAAAATCAGGAAACTCTTTCTGATTAAAAACCAAAGAATTTTTATAATAAATCATTTCAATTTTTTTAAACCACGGCGACAAAAGTTGATAGCCATTATTATCGGAAAATTTTATTAACAATTTTTCGTATGGCAAATCCTTTTCCATAACATTGCTGTTTTCTTTGAGTATTCTTTTTACCAACATGGTTAATTCATTGAGATGTTGTTTTGTATGAGTTATTGCAATAAATATTCCATTGTTTTTTAACATCCTCGAAATTTGAGGTATGATTTCAGGAAAAAAATATAAAGCGTAGCTACAAAGAATTAAATCAAATTTTTCATTAATAATTGAGTTTAATTCAGGCAGGTTGGAATTAATAAACCTACCTTTATAACAGGTTGTTTTGCAATTTTTAAGAAAATCAATTTTATTATCAACACAATAGTCAATGCCGGTTAGATGGGCATCGGGATGAACTCTTCCTTTTAAAGCTTTTGTAAAAAAACCGGTTCCACATCCAAGGTCAAGAATTGTGTTGACCGATTGAATATTAACAAAATTTAGAATAATATCTCTAATATCCTGTTTGTTTTTAGAATGGATATTAATTATATCGGCAACGGTATTATTAATAACAACATCAGCAAAGGCATCAACAAGATTACTCATTGTCATCTGTATTATGCATAATCATATTTTTTACTAATTTAACAAAAATTTCTGAAATTAAAATATTGGTAGGTTAGAGTTCAATACGGAATATTGGGCTTTGTTAGATTTTCCCTTGATTCTCAGATTACATGCAGTTTAATTCTTACTATCTTATAATCTGTGGATTTCTTAATTCATTACAAGTTTAAATCATTTTGAACCAAGTTTAAAAAAGTCGGGTTAAAGTGAAAAACCAAAGTACTTCTTGCCAGATCAAATATTTTAACATTAGATTTATCAATAATTACTGAGTCGGAAGTGGCAACAATACCTTCTCGAATATTTTTCAAATGATAATCAGGAGAGTGAACCGTTTGAGCCAAGCCAGAAATATTGTTCTTTACAAGACTTTCATTCAGATAATTAGATAATTCGCCACTATAACTTACAGGGCTATCCAAATAAAATATGGTTTCTTTAGGATTAATAATTTTTAGAAAATCAATAATTAACTCAATAGATCTATTAAAAAATTTATCACGGAAATTTTTACCGTGAATCTCAGCAGCATCGCGTAAGAAATTATCATTTGAAACAAAAACAACACTTCCAAACAAATAACTGCTAATTGTTATCAAAATATTATAGGCATCTACATGAAGAATATTGTTTTTTGAATTTTCTATCGAGGTAATTTTTTTTTGCCTGCTTTTTGCAATTTCTTGAGATGCAATCCCCCTAAACAAAATTGTACGTTCAACAGATGATAAAGAATACCTGTCGCATATAATTTTTATTATTGCTTTTTGAGGATAACTTTTATCAAGAAAATATTGATAATCATTTATAGAATTAAGAAAATTTTCAGATAAAGTCATTGACATTAAAATTTAGATTTTCAGGATAAAGTTATAAAAAACATTAATTTTACACCAAAAAAACTTAAATTGAAATTAATAATAATTAACGGGCCAAATTTGAATTTGCTTGGTAAAAGAGAACCAACGATTTATGGCTCACTTTCATTTGATGAATATTTGAGAAAAATTGAAAAGCAATTTCCGGAGATTGAAATTGAATATTTTCAAAGCAATATTGAAGGTGAGATAATTGATGCTTTACATAAAACCAGTTTTCTATTCGATGGAATTATTCTAAACGCCGGTGCATATACTCATACATCTATTGCTATTGCCGATGCCGTAAAAGCTATTGCTGTTCCCGTTGTCGAAGTTCATGTTTCGAATGTATTTTCAAGGGAAGATTTCAGGCATACTTCCTATCTTGCACCAAATTGCAAAGGCTCAATTATAGGGTTTGGATTGGATTCATATAGATTGGCAATTGAAAGTTTTTTGAATCCGATTTTGTAATTTCTGAATTATAATTTATTAGGTTTTCTGCTTTTTCTTTTTTGCTGCAGGGAAAAGAACATTATTTAAAATCAATCGATAACCTGTTGAATTTGGATGTAAATTTAAATCTGTTGGGGGATCACCAATAAAATGATGATAATCCTCAGGATCATGCCCGCCATAAAAAGTCCATGTTCCTTTACCAAATTCTCCATGAATATATCTCACTTCATTTGCTGCTTTGTTTTCACCCATAATCAAAACATCCGGTTTTAAATTATCAGCATTAAAAGCCGTTGTTTGCCCCATAAAAGCTTTTATAATTGATTCATGATTTTGGCATAACATGGTGGGAACAGGATCCCATTTGGCTGAAAAATCGAAAAGTGTAAAAAAATCATTAGCTTGCTTAAAGCTTTTTGGCCGGGTTTGTGTAACATCAACAGAGGAAATCTCATATTCATAAGGATTTTTACTAATTGTAAAATTGTTAAACGCAAAACATTTACTGAAATCCAATTTTTCTTGTGCATTCGGATCAACTCCATCACCATCAAACATTACATCACAAATATCAATACCTTCGGCTGCCAATGCAACATCGAAACTATCGCCTGCCGAGCACATAGCAAATAAATACCCTCCACCGGCAACAAAGTCTTTAATTTTTTTTGCTACAGCTAATTTGCATTGCGATACTTTATTATACCCCAATTTATTAGCAATTTCTTCTGATGCTTTAACATCTTCAATATACCATTGATTATTTTTATATCTTGACCAAAATTTTCCATATTGCCCTGTAAAATCCTCGTGATGAAGATGTAACCAGTCATATAATGGAAGCACACCGCTTAAAATTTCTTCATCATACAATACTTCATAAGGAATTTCAGCATAAGTGAGAACCATAGTAACTGCGTCATCCCAAGGTTGTTTATTTTTCGGCGAATAGATTGCAATTTTTGGTGCTTTATGCAATTTCACCTCATCCATATTTATTTCGGGAGAGGAAATTTCCTGCAAAATTGCAGTTGATTGAATATCGGCAATTACCTGATATGTAACACCTCGAATAATACATTCATCTTCAAAAACTTGATTATACTTGAACATATAGCTTCCTCCTCTATAGTTCAATAACCAACTAATTTCAACATCATGTTGCAAGACCCAATAGGCAACCCCATAGGCTTTTAGGTGGTCTTTCTGTGTTTCATCCATTGGAATAAGCAAATACGCTCCCTGACTTAAAGTGATTGAAAATAAAAATATTGACAGTAAAAATATTCGTTTCATTTATGCTATTTGTTATTTTGTAGTTTTATTTTTTTAAATCAAGTTTTTCAAAAACAGAGTTCCGGCTAATATATTCAGGAACTATTTCCTTCATTTTTTTTACAATTTCAAATTCATCATGCGACCCGTTCATTTCAATCAAATTATTTATTTGTCCCACAATTTCCTTAGGATCATATTCTTTAACTTTACCAATTAGAATTTGCGGATGATGGGTTGGAATAGTATTTTCCTGATTATTCAATAATTCCTCATATAATTTTTCACCCGGGCGTAATCCCGTAAATTTAATTTTAATATCCTTTTCAAGGGTTAAACCCGATAATCTAATCATTTTTTTTGCCAGATCAACAATCCTAACAGATTTGCCCATGTCAAAGACAAAAATTTCGCCACCGTTTCCCATCGTACATGCCTCAAGCACTAATTGGCAAGCCTCAGGAATTGTCATAAAGAAACGAGTAATATCCGGATGAGTTATTGTAATTGGCCCACCTTTTTCAATTTGTTTTCTAAACAACGGTATTACAGAACCATTTGATCCGAGGACATTCCCGAAGCGAGTAGTAATAAAGCTTGTTTTTGCATTATTTTGCAATGATTGTATATAAATCTCAGCAATGCGCTTAGTAGCACCCATTACATTTGTCGGATTGACAGCCTTGTCAGTCGAAATTAAAATAAATTTTTTCACATTATATTTAATCGAAAAATCAGATAGAATTTTCGATCCGGAAATATTTGTTTGAAGAGCTTCTAAGATGTTGTTTTCCATTACAGGTACATGTTTATAGGCAGCAGCATGGAACACAATATCGGGAGAAAATTTTTGGAAAATGTTTTCAATACGAGATTTATTACAAATATCAGCAACTATGAATTCATAATTAATATGTGGAAATTTCTCGGAACATTCCAGTTCGAGATGAAATAAAGGGCTTTCGGCCTGATCGATTAGAATTATCTGGCTACACGAAAAACGAGAAACCTGTCTTGCTAACTCACCACCGATTGAACCTGAAGCTCCGGTTATTAAAACAACTTTTCCGGCCAAATCCTTGCTAATTTTCTTTTCATCAAGTTTTATTACATTGCGACCAAGCAAATCCTCAATTTTTATCTTCTTAATTTGATTATAACTTAATTCACCGTTTATCCAAGAAATTACCGGAGGAACGCTTAGCACAATTACATTTTTTTGAATGCACAATTCAATGATTTCCTTTTTTCTGGCAACATCTAAATTTTGAACAGATATTATAAGTTGATCAATTTCTTTTTCTTCTAACAAACTCTTTAACTTATTGTATCCGGAAATTTTTATCCCTTCAAGTTTTTTACCTAACTTCTTTTGATCATCATCAATAAAAGCAAAAACCTTGTATTTTGAACCTGCATCTCTATCTAAAACACGTTTTGTTATAATTCCCGCTTCACCTGCACCAAAAATAATAATATTTAATTTTGTTTTTGCTGAATTTGAAAATTCCAAATATGAAAGTTTCACAATAATCCTAAACAAAGTCAAAATCAAAGAACTTGATATAAAATCAATTATAATAATTGAATATGGTATAAAAATAATCCCGTTAATAAAATAAAATGTAACTATATCTATTAAAACGAAAAATACACTACCGGAGAAAATTACAAGAAAAATTCTCATAACATCCTGACTATTCGTATGCCGAACTATACAGGCATAAGTTTTTGAAATAACAAAACCGATAATTCTAACGATTAGAATAATAAGTAAAACTTTAGGGAAATCCTGCATTTCATTTTCCGGTATTGAAAAATTAAAACGCAATAAATATGCAAGGCTAACAGAAAAGATTATAATACAGGCATCTATCAGAAATATAAGCCAGCGGGGTGTATTATTTTTTATTAAAATCATTTTTTCTAATAAACAAATATGATACTATTTTTTTGTTTTTGTTAAAATTTGTAAAAAATTACAAAACCAATATTTCATTTTCATAATTTTTCACTAATTAATAATGTTTTAATATACTTTTTAGTATTGAAAAATAAAAAAAAATCATCTTTCCATATCTTTATCACAAAAATCAAATCATTTAGACAGATTAACTCCTCAAATGTATAAAAAATATTTATTGATAAGATTTGTGTTTGTTCCATTCAAATTAATAATTTTGTCGCACATAAATTAATTTTATACATATAAAATAATCAAAACATGAAAAATACAGCATTTATTGATTTTCATAAATCCTTGGGTGCAAAAATCGTCGCTTTTGCAGGATATAATATGCCTATACAGTTTGAGGGCATTAACATTGAACACGAAACAGTTAGGAAGAAAGTTGGGGTTTTTGATGTTTCACATATGGGCGAATTTTGGGTTAAAGGCTCAAAAGCCTTTGAATTAGTGCAAAAAATTACATCAAATGATGTAGCAAAATTAACAGAAGGTAAAATTCAATATACATGCTTTCCGAATGATAAAGGAGGAATTGTTGATGATTTATTAGTTTATTGCATCGACAATGAAACTTATTTATTAGTCGTTAACGCATCAAACATTGAAAAAGATTGGGAGTGGGTTAATAGTAAAAATGATGTTGGGGCAGAATTATTCAATGCTTCTGATGAAACTTCCCAGTTAGCAGTTCAAGGCCCGAAAGCTTTGGAGGTTATGCAAAAACTTACAGATACCGATCTTTCTTCTATTTCATATTATACTTTTAAATATATTGACATTGCAGGAATTAAAAATGTATTAATCTCAGCAACAGGATACACAGGTGCCGGTGGATTTGAAATTTATATGGAAAATAAAGATGCAAAAAAAATAGGGGAAGCTGTTTTTGAAGCCGGTAAAGAGTTTGGTGTAAAACCAATTGGATTAGCTGCTCGCGATACTCTTCGTTTGGAAATGGGATTTTGTCTTTATGGAAACGATATCAACGAAACAACATCTCCTATCGAAGCAGGCCTGGGTTGGATTACAAAATTTGTTGATGGCAATAATTTTACTAATCGTGAGATAATACAAAAACAAAAAGAAGAAGGCGTTAGCAAGCGATTAAAGGCTTTCGAAATGATTGATAAAGGGATTCCAAGGCAACATTATGAAATTTGTGATTCAGAAGGCAATATAATTGGCGAAGTTACTTCGGGAACAATGTCTCCTTCAATGAAAAAAGCAATTGGAATGGGATATATTAAAACCGGTTTCACAAAGCTTGATACCCTTATATATATTAAAATCAGAAACAAATTGCGAAAAGCAAAAATTGTAAAACTTCCTTTTTATAAAGAATAGAGGAAATTTTTTATAAGATTCTCGGTTTAGGAAATGCTATTAGAAAGTTGAGTGGCTATATTGTTTTTTTGCTGAAAACATTGCAATATAGGCGTTTGCTATGAAGTTTTTTTGTGATCAAAAATCACAATACTTTAATATTCAATTTTTCTAATATTTTTTGAATATAATTCATTGATTTAGGATCATCTTCCGAAGGTGCCCATGTGGCGAAATGTTTATCAATTTCTACATCGTAAGGGCCGTCTTTAACTTCGTAAGCAACGCTGTTTTTTTCAAGGCTAATGATTGAATGCCACGTTCGGGGAGGAATTTCTGCACCATAATTTCCTTGTTTCGGGTCAAGGATAATGTGATCAATAATATTTCCTTCATCGTCAAACTCAACTACGAGAATTTTTCCCCTAAGCACAAAAAATGCTTCAACCTTGTCAGGATTTTCGTGTTTATGAGGTTGTATGTAAGTGCTGGGTTCGATAGCATTTAGCATTCGCTGAAAAGTAGCCGAAGGATTTTTATGGAAATTATAATTCATCCTGCGACGTTTGGAGGTCTTAGCCTTTGCTGAAGTTATTTCAATAAATTCTTCGTTAATTTTTATCATTAAATATGTTTTATGCTTATTGATTTATTTCTGTTTTTATGTTCATTCCCCTTATTTCCCGATCATTAAGTTTTCAAGCTTGGCTGTAGCACTTTCCCAATTATAATTATTAATTATATATTTATAGCCATTTTCGGCTAATTTTTCAGCTTTTTCACGATTGTTTAATAAATCAATTATGTGTGCAGCATATTCATCGGGTGATAAACCGATTAAAATTTCTTTTCCCGATTTTGCTCCCAAAGAATCATTTGCAAGTTTCGAAGTTATTGAAGGTATTCGCATTGCCATTGCTTCAAGTAATTTATTTTGCAATCCGGTTCCAATTTGCATGGGAGCAATAAAAATTTTTGCTTTTGCATAACTTTCACGCATATCATTGACCCATCCGGCAACCTTTACTTTCTCCGAATCAAGATTTAAAACGCTTTTATCAGGCTTAGCACCAGCTAAAAGCAAGTTGACATCAGGCATTGTTTTATGAATAATCGGAAGTATTTTTTTTACGATGTAAACAGCGGCTTTTGCATTTGGGGGATAAGCCATATTTCCTGTAAAAACAAGGTCAAATTCTTTTTCCATTTCGATAGGATGAAAATAATCTGTGTTAACTCCATTAATAATTATTTGGATTCTATTTTTTTCGGGATGTGAAATTAACTCACGATCAGGAATTGAAATAATTGTTTTATTATCAAAAAGATCAAAAACCTTTCTTTCGTAAGCCAAAACACGATTATATTCAAGTTTAAAAAATGGTTTTAAATAAAAAGGGGCTGATTGAATTCGCCTTTCGATTCCTTTCGAAAAAACATCCTGATAATCTATGGTTTTTGAAATGTTCTGATCTTTCACATATTCAGCCGTCCTAATCAATTGACAATAAATGTGATCAGGTTTGTGCTTTTTAATTAATTCGTTTATAGATTTGCTCGCTTTTGAATTATAAAAATATCCTACTTGGAAAGGTTTTCCAAGCAAAAAAGCTTTCAAAACATTAATTATTATAGAAACTATAGAAATTGAAAAGAAATTTATTGATTTACAATATTTTTGTAAAGTTTTTCTGGCATCTTTATGAATTTTCGAGTCATTAATTGCACAAAGAATTATTTCATTGTTTTTTGATAAACATCTGATTTGATGAAAAGCGCGCAACTTATCACCTTTTTCTAAAGGGAATGGAATTCTTGGAAGTAGCACAAATATTTTCATATCGTGAAATATTGATTGTTTAACAAATGTTTAAAAATTTAATAACAGCTTTAAGAAGCGGAAATAATTTTTTCATAAAAATCAACTAACTTTCCTATTATTTTTTTATTATCATATTCTTCTTCAATTAGTTTTCTGGCATTAACTCCAATGGTTTCACACAACTCTTTTGACTTTATACACCTTTCTATTTGATCAACATATTCTTCAGGTGAATTTACGATCAATATATTTTTATTATCTTCATAATGAATTCCTTCTGCACCTAATTTGGTCGATATTATTGTCTTGGCAAGCGCCATTCCTTCAATTATTTTAATTCGTATTCCGCTACCTGAAAATAAAGGTACTATCATAATAGCTTTTGAATTAATAAAATCCTGAGCATTTTCCACTTCGCCAACAACTTCAACATTGGTTTTTTTGTTGTTTAACAGCCAATCGGGCATTTCCCTTCCTGCAAGATAAAACTTCAAATCGGGCATTTTTTCATTTACCAAATCCCACACCTTTTTTAGAAACCAATCAATTCCTTCTTCGTTTGGCATCCAATTCATTGAGCCAATATGAAAGAGAGAAGGAAATTCATATTCAGCATCCGACAATTGAAATTTATTCAGATTAATTCCAAAAGGAATATCGACAATGGGAGTTTTTGTTCCTGTTTTTTTAAAAAACTCGGCATCGGTTTTCGTAATTGTTGCTATCCCATCAAACTTATCTAAAGACTCAAGTTCATATTTTTTAAGAGTTTTGCTTAGGTGTGATAAATAAAATTTTTTAATAGGATTTTTTGTGGTTTTAGTAATTCTGTCCCAAATTAAATGCTCAATATTATGTGCACGTAAAATGACTTTTGCGTTTGAATGCTTACGAATTGTTTCAATATAAGGAGCAATATAAAGCGTTTCCAATTGAATTATATCGTATTTATTTTTACTTAGAATTTCAATAACTTTGTCTTCGAATTCTTTAGAAATAAATCTCTGAACGTGATAGGATTTGCTTGTGAAAAGATTTAAAAATGCATCTAAAGGTTTAATTCTCAAATCAAGAAAAATTCCTTCTATTTGTGTTTTTTCCTTATAATCGTCAGGAATAGAATTAATATCGACTGAATATTTAAAAGAATTAACTGCAAGAATTTTTGTTTTATGGCCGGAATCAACCAATCCTTCAACAATTGTATTCATTGCAATCGGGCCTCCTTCTTTAGGAGGATAAGGTGATTTATTACAAATCAATAGAATATTCATAAAATTACGGTTTATGTCTTTCTGAAGATTTTAAAAAACACTTTTCTCCATGCATCAGAATCTAATAAAGGAGAGTCGGTGGTTGCTTTATAAGTGAGAAAAATACCAATTGGAAGCAAAACCGCTGAGGCTAACCACATACCAAGATATGGCTCCCAAATACCTGATTCGGAATATTTTTTTCCAATAATTGAGACGATATGAAAAATCACAAAAAAGAAAACTGAAATTACAACAGGAAGCCCTAAACCGCCTTTTCGGATAATTGCCCCAAGTGGTGCTCCAATAAAAAACAAAATAAAACAAGCTATCGAAAGTGTAAATTTCTCGTTCCATGCTACTTTATGTTTTGTAACATATTCCTCTTTTGCTTTGATATCTTTTATTTGATAAGAAATACTTGTTTTTATTCTGTCAACCGATGAAATTGCAGTTTCAAGGATAGACTCCTGATCTTCAGGTTCAAAATTCTTAATTAAATTAGTACTAAACTTTTTTGTTGTATCAACAAAGTTTAAGTTATTTGTATCAAATTTTGAATAAAAATGATAATTACGGTTAAAATTAGTGTTAAAAGTTTCCTTTTTACGACGACTTAATCCCTGTAAAGAATCAATTCCGTAATCAAGTTGTTTTAGGTTTAACATCATATAATGTTCCTTAAACAAACTTTCATCCGAACGTGCCATGTTAAATTCTGATAAATCAAAACTTCTCGTTTCTTCGTCAAAACTTGTTCGTTGGAAAGGCCTTGTAACTCTATGTCCTTTTTTATCAATTTTTTCGGAATAATTACATCCGTCATAAAGTGTGAAAATAAGAAATTTACTGTCCGGAGTCGATTCCATTTTTCCGGTTTTAGCGGCAGTTACGTTAATATTCCCTCTTCTGTCAGTATGGTCGTAAATCAAAACATCGTATAATGTTGAGCCGTCTTTATCCTTTTTACCAACTCTAATTACATAACCATCAAGCCCATTATAAAAAACTCCTTCCTTAATATTAAAGGCTAATTTATGTTTTCGGATATCATATAATAATGTACGAAACTTCAAATTTGCTTTTGGCAATACATTATTTGAAAAATATAAAGCCATAATGCTAATTAAAAATGATAGAATTATCAAAGGCATCATAATTTTTTTCAATGAAATTCCGGCTGCTTTCATTGCAATTAATTCGTAATGCTCACCTAAATTCCCAAAGGTCATTAATGATGAAAGCAAAATAGCCAATGGTAAGGCGAGTGGAACAAAGGTTGAAGCAGCATAAAACATTAATTCAGTAATGGTGTACCACTCAAGTCCTTTTCCGACTAAATCATCAATATATTTCCATAAGAATTGCATTACTAAAATGAACAATGCAATAAAAAAAGTCATTATTAAAGGACCCAAATATGACTTAATAACTAAAATATATATTTTTTTCACAATATAAAATCAATTACAACTTACGTTTATGTAATTTTTCGATGCAAATATACAAAGACTGCCTGATTACTTTTTGTTGATGCCAATAAAGTGGTATTTATTTTTATTTTGACAAGAATGTAATGCCGTTAATAATAATTTGTTTCATGTATTTCAGAAAAACATTTAAAATTTCTTTTTATATCGAAATTTTTAGTAATATTGAAACACAAAATAAATAGCTTTTTAAATTATAAAAAAAACAAAAACATGAAAAAAATTTTAATTTTAACAATGCTGATGAGCTTTGGATTATTTTCCATATCTCAACAAAATTTTCAGGTAAAAAACAATCTGAAAGAAGCCAAATCAATTACAATTCAATCTGCTGATAAGGTATCGGACCAATCTTCTTCCGTACCTTATTTAAAACCTTTTAACCATTCTAATAGTGGAACTGATGCTATTACGGTGATTAATATTGGTGCCGCAGCTAATGCTTATGGTTTATATGATGGTGGACGAACTTGTGTGTGGGTAGAAAACGATATCAATAGTATATCATTTACGCATAGGATGCTAAATGCCCCTGGTGGGCCGGGATCAGGCTTTATTGCTTATGATCTTTCAACTGACGGTGGGGATACATGGTTAAATAATAATCAGGTATATGAAGCACCTACTGCTCTTGACAACGCACGTTATCCTCAAGGGTTAATATATAATCCTGAAGGAAACACCGACCCTTCACAAGCATTTTTTACTTATTTCCTTGCAGTACTTGACCAAACAAATGGTGATACTTGGGGTGGATATGCTTGGGGTGGAAATTATCTAACTACCATTCCTCCTGTCCCGACACAAACAAATCAACCATCTCGTACTGGTGATGGCTTTTATCAAAATATACCGGATGCGTTTCATATAATTCCGGGAGGAAATACTTTTGTTATAGAACCATCTGTAATTGATGCACTCTATGTTAATTATACTGGTGAGATGATTATTACAAAAGGTGTATTTAATTCAGGAATCAATGATTACGAATATACTCAAGAGTTGTTTGCAATACCCATCACCTCCGATCCTGTCGATTGCACGGTTCCGAGTCAAAAAATTGCTTTTTCACCTGACGGGCAAATCGGTTATTATGCAATATTATCTAATAATGATGAAAACACCGAAGAATCTTATGGTTGTTATTATCCCATTCTTTTTAAATCAACTGATGGTGGTGAATCATGGGACGAAGAAGCAATTAGCGTACAATTAGGTGGACCTGACGGTTTGGAAGCTATTCTAAATTATATGAGTGATGAAACACTTGGTC
>CAZBSL010000032.1:6359-19044 GCA_964494265.1 uncultured Bacteroidales bacterium | reverse complement strand
CAACAATAGCACCTTTTCGGTTGAATGACTGAATGGCAACTATAATTCCTTCGGCTAATTTCCCGTTTCCCTCAATAGAACCACTTGTGATTATTAAAACCTTTGGTAGTTGATATGATGTTTTTTCAAAAACAGCGGGAGTTTTTTCCTTGTTGGAACACTGAAATAATAATCCTGATAAGAGTATTAAACCTGTTGAAACCACGGCTAATAAGAAGTATTTTTTCATTTATTATTTATTTTGAATGTAAAACACAATTCTTTGTATGACTTTAAGAAAAAAGATATAGATATTCATTCTGACATTTTTTAATTGAAATACATTTTTGACTTCTACTTAATTTCCTATTCTTCATTTTCTAAACTAAATACAACAAGAAACAAGAAACAAGGAACAAGAAACAAGAAATCAGGATGTTTGCTGCTTAGATGTTTCAATACTTTTCAAATATATTGCTATTAATTCATTGTTTTCATTTATTATACCATCCATTTTATCAGGCTTTATTAATGGTTTTTTCTGAATGATTTTCAAGCAAATTCTTGTCTCTCTCAGTTCTTTTAAAATAATTTTTAGTTTGTGGATAAAATCCTTTGTTGATTCTGCTGATTGAGCTTCGCCACAATTTAGAGCAGGAGAGGTTCCACAACGGATTAATTGATTACCAATATGATTGCCCAATTTTGTATTTGGAAGAACCTCAACAACCTCACTAATTCGTATAGCAAAATCAATTAGCCTGTCTTCTAAGTCAAATTTCTTATTTTCCATTTTACTATGGTTCATTTATTAACAATTATATGTATGATTTTTTTACTTCATCCCTTGTTCCTTGTTCCTTGTTCCTTGTTCCTTGTTCCTTGTTCCTTGTTCCTTGTTCCTTGTTTCTTGTTCAATGTTCAATGTTCAATGTCCCTTGTTCCATGTGTCTTGTTTCTTGTTCCTTTTTCTTTATTCTTCATTTTTTAAAATTAGAAAATTATTCTTTATAAAATTATAAGTAAAATGATATAGATGTTCATTTGGTTGTTTTATAGTTATTGGTAAATTACATTTTTGGTATTTCAACCTCCAATTGTTAAGTAAACTTTTTATTATTATTCACTAAGTCATTATTTTTCATCTATTCAATAATTTCAATAGTTACTTCTTTGTTTGGCAAAGCATTAAAATAAATATTTCCGTCTCTGTTATTATAAACTCCATCTGAACGGCTACCCGAAACTCTTACTTTTTTCGCTGATGTCGAAAATTCAATTGTTAAAGCTTGATCGTAGATATTTCCGTCAAGCTTATTAATAATTGTTAAGAAAATAAGATTGGAATATCTTGTTACTCTGATTTCAGAAACTTCTTTTTCGCTAATATATTTTCCGATTGTAGAAATAGGAGCAATCCAATATCCCGAATTTCTGATCAGCCTGATTTGCTTCTTGAAATCGTCTGGGATAATTGAATAAGATTTATTGTACCTGCCACTTTCTGATAATTTATATTCATTTGAATTAAAAGGGAAAAAATGATGATAGGAAAAAACAGTCCATTTACCCCTCCCCTGCCTAACAATACTATCGAGTTGATGTTGATCGGGGAAATTTTTAGTAATTAAAATTGATTTCAAATAATTAAAATTGGTATTGCCACTTTTGTTACTGCCGGTATTATCCAAACCGCTGCGGCCAAACAGTAAACCTGCATTTTCAATGCCAGAAACAACTGATTTATCGAAATTGGCATGCGGAAAATGTATAGTTAGAAACTTTGTATTAAGCCTTTGCTCAAGCTTGATTTTTGCGTTCTTTAAAAATGAGTCTTTATTATCTGATCCCGGATTAATATACGAATTATTATGAAGCAATCCGTGCATTGAAACTTCATGGCCGGCGGCAATCATTTCCTTAACCTCATTAATTCCTAATCTTTTAATCTTGAAACTTCCTTCATCGGCAAACAAAGTCGGGCTTTCCTGAAGCCAAAAATCAGTAATCCCGAAACTTGCCTTCAGATAATATTTATCTAACTCGGGTAAAGCAAATTGGAATTGAGTGAAACCGGCATCATCGAAACTTAAAGAAATAGCTCCTTTTCTGTTTTCATAAAAGTTGCAGATTGAAAATTTTTCTTGAGATAAAAAGTCAGAATGTTCAGCTGACTCAGGTGGATTAAGATTCTGAAAATAATCTTTTAAGGAAAAATATACTTCTTTTAACCTTGATTGGAATTCCGGTTCTTTCCATGTTTCCCATGAGTAAAAATAGGGCTTTGTTAATGAAGATTCACTAATAACATTGTCCTGCTTATCGCTAACATACAGATAAATATTGAAACCATCGGTTTGTGAATATTCAATATCGGGAGTTTCTTCTTTATCATCTAAAACGTATCTGCCCGAAGGATCACTAACATTCAATAAATGCCAGGTTAGCCTGAGTTCAAGCACATCAGATGAATCATTCCAGAACCAATCAGCATTAGATGTCGTTGATTTACTGCTGTTGCCATGATGAAGTTTACTACGATTATGTAAAACGGAATCAATATTATTACCGAATAATGTTTCCCTTTTGCGATTTGCAAGCAAAATTTGATCAATAAATTTGGCATTATAATTTTCTTTTGAGGCATAAACCGGAATATAGTCATTATAAATATCCGTAAAAATAGAATATTGATCATCGACAAGGATTTTAGCATTATCTTTTGATCGAAATTCCAAAAGAAATTCTATTCCCTTATCAATTTCTTTATCATAAAAAGGTAGGCGATGATCTCCTTTATCTTCATCATAAGTATCAATAGCAATGTAAATATTGTTCTTCGCGAAATCGAAGTTCGGGATATGAGTTGTGAGATAAAAATATGCGGCATCAGCATCTGCCACTATCTGAGTTCTATTCTTTTTAACTTTAAGATTATCCCAATCATTTATTTTGCCATCAATTGTTTTATTTCGGCATTCGTAAGCGTAAATACCAAAATTTTGTTCGGGGTTTTCCATATTATGCCAGAGTTTCCTGTTATAATATGGTTGCTCGAAATCCATCACTAACCAATTATGCTTAAACCATTCGTCAATCCATTCAAAATAAATTGCACCTCCGCATTTTGTATCATAAATATCTTTTGAAATCTGAAGCGATAATTTAGCTTGTTCGGCCTCGCTATGCCCACCCTGATCTAAACCAAGTGGAGTGTAATGACTGTTTCCTCGGCTTGAGGGCAATCCGTATTCGGCAATAATTAAAGGAATTCCTATGTTATGTTCTTTAAGGTCTTTCAGATACGCAAAATAATTATCCGGTTGGCCATCGTTGTTTATAGCATTTGCATAATTACTTTGAAGATAAATATAATCAGGATAATAAGGATAAGCATGATAGGCTGCATAAATTCCCGGATAAAATAAGTCAGTCGGGTGAAATTTTGTGAAATCAATACTTTCGAGATCGTTATCATACTCCCTTACTTTTTTACTTTCAATGAATTCGCAATTGTGAAACATCGGATCGAGAGGCAACCAGTTAACAAACGAAATGGGCCTCTGAGCTTTGTAGGTTTGAGTTTCGTAAAGAACCGAAAAGTCCATCATTTTTGCCAACCATGCTTCCATAGCTGTTCCATGATTCATGCTTATAAATTTCCCTGCATAATGATCTATACTATTTTCATGATTTGTTTTAATCACAGCTTTAGGTTCCCACTCACGTCCCAACAAAATCCCAGTCACATATTTTGAAATATCGCTAACATAAGTTCCATGCCCATGTCCGGGTTTGGGCTCAATTACTGCATTTCCATGAATCAAATCAATTACATGAATAATTTCTTTTTTGAAATCACGTGAATAGACTTGATTATAATAATTGTCATCCTCAGGGATTTTAGCCCAAACACCTTGCATTAAATAAAGTTTTTTGCTTTGATTATTAAGATTGTAATAAAGAAAAGCTTCATAAAACTCGGGAGGTAAAATTGTGTAAGTTCTTATAACATTTGAATTCATTTCGCCAATCAAGCGAAACCATTCAAGATATTGCTCAAAACTCAGGGAAAACTCAGCGGGAAATTTTCCGGGAACTGCAACACCAATATTTACACCTTTTAAAAACAATTCATCCCAAACATATACTTTCTTATCATCCTTAAATTTTTCATTTAAAACCTTGAAATAATCTCCCGAAGTAATAGAGTAATAATCAGCGATTAGCGAAATCCTTCTCAATTCTTCCTCTGAGGATTCGACAATTAAAGGTTTTGATTCATCTTCAACTTTAACGGTAATAATTCTCTCCTCACGAATTGATTCTTCGTAATGGATCATTTTAACGACCGTGATTATCAACAGTATCACTAAAATTAAAATTATTCCGTATTTTGCTTTCATTAAAACATCCCTTTAATTGTGAAAGAAACATTTGAGGTTTTATAAAACGGATTTTCAAAATGACTTCCGCCAACTGAAAAACTGATCTTTTTTAAACTGTATCCGATCTCAATATTTGCACTCCAACTATCAATGTCATTTAAATATTGTTTCTTGAATTTTCTGTTTTGCGATTGTCCGTTTTCAACCTCCTCATAATAAGATTCCCTACCAATATTATAAGCAAAATCAGAATATACGTAAAAACGTTTTAGAGAATAATATGTTGATAAAGAAAATCCATCCAGTATCCTTTCATATGGAGTGTAATAAAGAGGGGTTTTATAATCATAATCAAGATAAGAATGCCCAATTGAAACAAAAACTTTTGGTTTCTTAAACAATTGATATTTAAGAGTAATGCCATATCCTCGATGTGGATTATTATCAATTTCGTATTTGTCGGCATAATAATCAGCTATAGTATCTTCTTTTATAACTCCATACATACCAGAAACATTCAGGCTAAACTTTCTGTAAGTCGCACTAAAAGTATTCGAAATATAATCTTTTCCAATATTGTTCCAATAATAAAAATAATCATAACCGAATGTTAAATTGTTTTTGAATTTAATATTTGAAATATTGAAGGAAGAAATCCAATTTAAACCATAAGAAGTTAGTCGTGAATCGCTTTTACTTGCACCCAAAAAAGCACTTAAAGTGTTATTTTTAGTAATCCAACTTGCTTTTATCCAGGTATTATCGAACCATCGGTTAGTATCAGCACTATCGTCAAGATAATCTCTATCGGATTTATCTAACAAAAAATTAATTGAAAACAAAAAATGATCATTGATCCGTTTTTTCAATCTATATTTCTGAACAAGTGCAATTATTTTATATGAGTCTTCACTTTCGTTAATATAAGATAATGAAACACTTGGAATATAAGCTAATTCATTTTCGATTTGCAGTAATTTTTTTTGAAACGCTTTGTTTTCAGGGTCTAACTTAATTGCTTCTACATAATATTCAACGGCAGTTTTAGGGCAATTTTGCCAATAATACATTTTCCCGATTCCAGCCCATGCCTCAGCATAAGTTTTATCTCTTTTCAAGATTTCGGAATAAACAATTCTTGCTGAATCCAATTCACCTTTATCAATAAAAACATGAGCCAAATCAAAATATTGCTGAATATAGGAAGGCAAATACTCAATTGCTTTTTGAAAATAATATGTCGATTTATCAAGATTTTCAAGTTTATAATAACACCTTCCAAAGCCGTTTAAGGCCTCAACATCTTTTTTATCAACTTTATAAATCAAATTGTAATAATTCAAGGCCTCATCAAAGTCCTTTTGCGAATAATAAAGATTGGCAAGCGCCAGCTTAGCATCAAAATCTTCATTATCAATCTCCAATACTTTTTTATAGTTCTTTATTGAAGATTCAATATCGCCTTTCAACTTGGCTTTATATCCCAAATCTCGCCAATAGTCAGCGGTTGTATTTTGAGCAAATAATCCAATCGCAAAAAATAATAATATTGATAAAATATATGTTTTCTTCATTCGTAAATCATCTTTTATGCTTGCTTTATCCTTCCGTTTTCACTCCTTTTCTTTCAAACTTATTCCATTCGCTTTTCTTTTGCAGGAATTTAATTATTCCGACAAATTGCGAATATAACCTGAAAAACGCATAAGAAAAATCGCTGATTATCCCCACAAATAATAACCATAACCAGTTAGCAAAATTCTTATATCTCAAAGCATCTCTGTTAGCAGCAAAATGTTTCTGACTCCAGTTTTCAATAACAACAGTCAACGAACTCATAATAATTGCAGTCGTAAGAGTGATGCTAACTATCAATAACATTACCCAAGCAAGGTTTATTGTGCCGGCAAATGCTGCAAATACAATAAAAATTAAAGTAAATATTTTTATTACGGGTGATAATAATTCAAATAGAAAATAATAAGGATAGGCAATTAATCCAATAGTACCGTACTTAGGTTCAAAGGCAAGTGCGCGATGAATTTTCAAAGTCTCAGCCAAACCAAGTTGCCATCTCGAACGTTGTTTGAATAAATTTTTAGCATTATCAGGCATTTCGGTCCAGCAAACAGGTTGAGCCAGAAAAACTGCTTTTGCTTTTTTCTTTTTTTCTATAAAATATCTCCATAAACGAACAACAATTTCCATGTCCTCACAAATTGTTTTATGCCCCACACCAATGGTTTTTTCTAAATATGGGTGATCATTATGTTCGGTCAAAAATCCACCTACATTGCGAAGGTCGGCTTTTTTATAGACAGAGAATGCACCGGACATTATCAACAAAGCATTAATACGGCTTAGCCCTATTCGTGAAATCATAAAAGATTTAATGTATTCGATAATCTGCCATAAAACCCAGATATTGCGTGGCATTCGCGAACTAACGACTTTATTGTGTTTAATAACAACATCGTTGGAAGCAGCCAATTGCCCACCTGAAACAAAGGTGTTAGGGTTTGAAATAAACGGCTCAATAACTTTTCTCAATGCTTGTGAATCAAGAATTGAGTCGGCATCAATTGTGCAGATATATTTTTTTGTTGAGAAATTAATTCCGGTGTTTATTGAATCCGCTTTACCCCCGTTTTCTTTATCAATTGCGATTAACTTTTTGTTTTTGTCAAAAAAGAAATTTTTAATTTTTTTAGTTTTCAAATAATTGTCGCTCGAGAATTCTTTTTCTTCAAGATCAAAGTTATCAATCAATAACTTCATTGTTTCATCTTTTGAACCATCGTTAACAACAATTACTTCAAAATCTTTATAATCTATTTCTAATAGCATTTTTATACATGAAACAATCGAAACTTCCTCATTAAAAGCCGGAACAATTACAGAAATAGAGTATCTGTTATAATCGATGTTTTCTGTTTTGGTTTTTGTTCTTTTTTTAAAATTTAAAATTGAATAAATATATAAAACGATATCAATTAAAAAATAGGCCGAAAAATAAATTATCAGCAGTTTTTCTATTATCCGTAAAACTAAAATTAACAATGTTTTATATCTTAATTAAAAATTTGCAATTATAAATATATTTATTCGTATGCACACATCTCTATATTTTACACGTGTTTTATTCCACATCATTATCAAACTTTGTGCCAAAAAAAAAGCTGCCTTTTAAAGACAGCTCTTTACTTGAAAAATTTAATAAAAATAATTTTTTAATATGAAACAATTTTTTCCCAATTCAATTTCCGTGGATTAACACAAAGAACAGGTATTTGAGATACGTTAAAAATCATTTGCTCATCATAAGTTCCTAAGATAAAAGTTGCCACGCCTTTTTCAGGATTTGTCATAATCATTATTAAGTCAGCATTATTCGAAGTAGAATAATCAATGACTTGTTTAGAAAAATTACTTGATCTCTCAGCAACCTTAATTGAGTAATTAATATCATTTTTGTCGAAATGACCTGTGATTTGCCTAACGGCTTCATCAATTTTTTCGCCAAAAAGCTGATAAATAATAATTTTTGCTTTAAATTTTTTCGCAATATAAGCAGCCCATTTTGTTTTTTCCCATGGACCTGAATCGCTTGTAATCGGTAAAACTATATTATGATAGCCTTTTTCAAAAGATCTTTTTTGAACTACGATGACAGGAACCGGTGAACTTGTAACTACTTTTAAAGCAAAGCTCCCTGTAAGTTTTTGCATTCCAACTTTTCCGTGTGTGCCAAGAAAAACAAGGTTGGCTCCAATTTCTTCCGCCACATCACTTATTGTAGTGAATATATTTCCTTCTTTAGCAATGACTTCAACTTCAACTTTATTTTTTTTCACAACATCATCTGCAATTGCCGCAAGCCTTTCATCAATATTTGATTTATCCAAACCAACGTTTTTCAAATAAGCCTTGGTGTTCTTATCAATTACATGCAAAATACAAACTCTATATTGTAAAAATTCAGCGGCAGCAGCAGCCTGACTGATAGCATTAGCACATACATCCGAGAAATCGGTTGGAACCAGTACAATATTATTCATTTTTTCTTCCATAAAATTAAAATTAAGAAGGTTAATTAATTTTTCAACAAATATAGTGAAAATTTATACGCATTTTCAGTTTTCCTCTAAAAGATTTTTAATTTCTTTTAAATGTTTTAATTTTTTTTGTTCTCTCAAATTTATTTCTGTTTGAGTGAAGTATTTATGATTTTCGAGGAAGGAGGCCTGCAATTCATACCATCCCCTCAAACTAAGTTTATTAACACCATTGATTTTCCATTCGTATTTCAGTTGATGAGATATCATATAGAAATCGTCGCGTCCAAGATAGTCTAAATCAGCATCACATAATATCATCTCCTCCAATGTCTTAGCTGTCTGTGGAAGTTTTGTTGCCAAAATCATTTTGTTTATTTCATCAATTTCATCAGATGTATAATCAAAATCGGGAAGGCTTTCATTTGTGATTTTTGTTGACGCTTCTTCATGCTCAATATAAGAAATCAACATACCTGAGTCGTGAAATAAAGCAGCTGTTAGAAGAAGATCAGTTTTCTTCTTAGTGAGATTTTCGGCTTTTGCAATTCTTTCGCAGGCTTCAAATACATTAATGGTGTGATTTATATTATGATATGAATACTTTTTATAAATTTCGTTTTGGAGCTTGTTAAGAATAAATTTTTTTGCACCGTGAAAGTTCATATATTTTTTTTTGCGAAAATAATAATATAAATTAAAAACAAAAAAATTAAATTATTATTTCATATTACGGATGTAATTATATTATAGAAATCTTATCAATTAAATATTAAATCGGATAAAAAGAACATCGCCATCATAGACAATGTAATTTTTTCCTTCAACATGAATCTTACCTGCTTCTTTCACTGCATTTTCGGAGCCATATTTTATATAATCATCGTATTTAATAACTTCCGCACGAATAAAGCCACGTTCTAAATCGCTGTGAATCACGCCTGCTGCTGCAGGAGCTGATAGGCCTTTTCTTAAAGTCCAGGCATGAATTTCTTTTGGGCCGGCTGTGAAAAATGTTATTAAATTTAACAAACTGTATGCTGAGCGAATCAGTTTGTTAACTCCTGGTTCTGACAAACCCATGTCTGCAAGAAATTCGTTGCGATCATCTTCACTTTCAAGTTCGGTAATCTCAGATTCGGCAGCCGCAGCGATTAATAAAACTTCAGTATCTTCATCTTTAACAGATTCGATGAATGCCTCTGTGTATTTGTTTCCGTTTAAAGCAGAATCATCATCAACATTACAAACATACATTACAGGTTTGGCAGAAAGCAAAGCAATATCTTTAATAAATTTTTTGTCCTTATCATCGACAGGAGCCGTGCGTGCGGGCTGAAAATCATTAAGATGATCGCTATAAACCTGCATTATTTCCAATTCGTGCTTGGCATTTTTATCACCTGTTTTCGCAAGCTTTTCAAGCCTTTGCATTTTCTTCTCAATTAATTCGAGGTCTTTTATTTGTAATTCAAGATCAACAATTTCCTTATCACGAACAGGATCAATTGAACCCTCAATATGCGGAAGATTTTCATCATCGAAACACCTTAGAACATGAATAATTGCATCAGTACTCCTAATGTCGCCAAGAAATTTATTTCCAATCCCCTCGCCCTGACTCGAGCCTTTTGTCAATCCCGGAATGTCAACAAGTTCAACTGTAGTCTCAACTAATTTCGCTGCATTTACAAGCTTGTTTAATTCATCAATCCTCGGATCAGGAACATTAATCATTCCAATATTCGATTTTGATGTGCTAAAAGCATAATTGCTTGATTCGGCTTTGGTATTTGAAATACAATTAAACAGGCTTGTTTTTCCAATATTTGTCAATCCGATAATTCCACAGTTTAGAGCCATTGTTTTAATAATTATTTTATGTGATTAATTGTAATTGCTTGCATTTGGAGTGAAGTGATGCTTTCCGTATTTAATTTATCTTCCATATTCTTATTATTCTCAAAAATTGATTATTTCCTTTTTTTATATTCAGATAAATTTCAATAATCTGTGAATCTATGGTTTCTTTTACGGGTCTCATTTTCGATTTTCAATTTGTCCGTAGAGATCGAAATAATCTGCTTTAATAATTTTTACGAAATAGAAATTTCCGGGAATAATTTCAATATCATCTTTTTCAACGAGTACTTCATTATCCACCTCAGGTGAATCAAACTCAGTTCTACCGATATAATAATTGCCTTCTTCCCTGTCAATTAAAACCTTAAAAGTTTTACCAACTTTTTGATTATTTAATTCAAAAGAAATTTTCTCCTGAATTTCCATAATTTTGTCAGCTCTTTGTTTTTTAAGTAATTTAGGGACATCATCATTTAATGTATCTGCAAATGTATCTTCTTCGGCAGAATAGGTAAACACACCTAATCTTTCAAATTTATATTTTTCGATAAAATCAATTAATTCGGAAAAATCCTTGTCGGTTTCACCCGGATATCCAACCATCATTGTAGTTCGGATTGCAATTTTTGGAATTTTTCGACGAATTTTATCTATCAATTTTCTGGTTCCATCAGCTGTAATTCCTCTTTTCATCGACTTCAAAATATTATCAGAAATATGCTGAAGTGGAATATCTATATAATTACAAACTTTTGTTGATTTAGAAATTACATCAAGAACGTCATCGGGAAATGAGGCAGGATAAGTGTAATGTAATCTGATCCATTCAACTCCCTGAATTTTCTCAAGTTCAATTATTAGTTGGGCAAGCTTTTGTTTTTTATAAATATCAACACCGTAATATGTCAAATCCTGAGCAATTAAAATAAGTTCTTTTACGCCTTTGCTTACAAGGCTTTTTGCCTCGGAAACAATCACTTCGATAGGTTTAGAAATATGTTTTCCACGAATTAGCGGAATTGCACAAAACGAACATTTTCTATCACAACCTTCGGAAATTTTTAGATATGCATAATGCGAGGGAGTTGTAATAATTCTATTTTCAATTTGCCCTTTATTATACTTAGCACCGATTGCATCAATTATTTCAGGAAGTTCATTAACACCAAAGAAACCATCAACTTCAGGTATTTCATTTTTTAAAGTGCTTTTGTATCGCTCCGAAAGACAACCCATCACAAAAACCTTTTCTATAATTCCATTCTTTTTTGCCTCAACAAACTGAAAAATTGTGTCAATTGATTCCTGTTTTGCGTCTTCAATAAATCCACAGGTATTTATGATAATTATATTTGCATTTTCATCGGATTGATGCGTAACAGAAACATTATTTGCTTTTAGCTGTCCCATTAAAACTTCAGAATCGACTAAATTTTTAGAACAACCTAATGTAATAATGTTGATTTTATTTTTCATGTGTTGTGTTACGTAATTTATTAATTATCAGTCATAATGAAATCTGCAACAATAAATCAATATTTCATTTTCAATTACTTGATAAACGAGTCTGTGTTCATGGCCAATGCGTCTTGACCAATAACCGGATAAATCATATTTTAATGCTTCCGGTTTCCCAATACCATCAAAAGGATTTCTTTGAATGTCATTTATTAAAGTATTAATTTTCTTAACAATCTTTTTGTCAACAGATTGCCAATAAACATAATCTTCCCAAGCATTTTCAGAAAACGTAATAAGCATTTTAGTCCTCTAATTTAGGTTTTACTGTCTTTCCTGATTTCATTTGCTGAATAGATTCATGTAGTCTATCTGCATTTTTATTCGAACTTAATAAATGTAATGTCTCTATTATTGAGTTATATTCATCAAGTGAAATCAAAACAGCTCCCTTTCCTTTTTTTCTTTTTATTATCAAAGTCTCATTGTTATCTTCAACACTATCAAGAAATCTTTTAAGTTCACTTCTAAATTCTGAGAAATTTGCTGCAATCATTTTTTAACAATTAAGGTCCGTAAATGTGTACAAAAATAAGTACTTTTATTTATTTATCAAAATCAAAGCCTGCTTTATTAACATTTTCAGTTTTTTTTTAAAATCGTTGATAATTTTAATGAAGGAATTCCTTTAAAAATCAGTTAAGTTCTTGCTTTTTCATATTTCCTTGTTCTTTCACGCTTAATTAAACAAGGAATCAACAAATTCTTGACGATTAAATAGTTGTATGTCTTCCATTTTTTCGCCAATTCCTATATACTTTACAGGGATTTTAAATTGATCGGAAATTCCGATAACTACGCCACCTTTGGCTGTGCCGTCGAGTTTGGTTAAAGCCAAAGCATTAACTTCAGTAGCTGCTGAAAATTGTTTTGCTTGTTCAA
>CAZBSL010000032.1:3049-6259 GCA_964494265.1 uncultured Bacteroidales bacterium | reverse complement strand
GTTAAAGCCAAAGCATTAACTTCAGTAGCTGCTGAAAATTGTTTTGCTTGTTCAATTGCATTTTGGCCTGTTGAGGCGTCAAGAATAAGAAGAATTTCGTGAGGTGCATCAGGAATAATTTTCTGCATTACATTTTTTATTTTCGTCAATTCATTCATTAAATTGATCTTATTATGCAATCGCCCGGCAGTATCAATAATCACAATATCAACATCATTTGCTACTGCTGATTTCAAAGTGTCGAAAGCCACCGATGCGGGATCGGCTCCCATGCCCTGACTGACAATCGGCACTCCTACCCTTTCCGACCAAATTGTCAGTTGATCCACGGCAGCAGCACGAAAAGTATCGGCAGCACCAAGCAAGACCTTTTTACCGAGTTTTTTGTATTGATAAGCAAGTTTGCCGATAGTTGTAGTTTTACCAACACCATTAACTCCAACAACCATAATTACATAAGGGTACTTTGAACCGGAATCAGAAAACTCATTTTCTTGTTCTTTGTGATTCTCCTGAAGCAACTCAGCTATTTCATCTTTAAGAATTTCATTTAATTGAGATGTCCCAATATATTTATCTTTTGCAACCCTTTTTTCAATTCTTTCAATTATTTTCAAAGTTGTTTGAACACCAACATCTGATGTAACAAGAATCTCTTCAAGGTTATCAAGAACATCTTCATCAACCCTTGACTTACCGACTACTGCTTTTGAGATTTTTGAAAAAACACTTTGCTTAGTTTTCGATAAACCTTTATCAAGCTTATCTTTTTTATCTTTTGAAAGAAAAGAAAAAACTCCCATTTTGATGATTTTTAATATTATTAATTAATTCAAAAAAAAACTTTACCCCAAAACACCATCAACATTTTGTTTTTTAAGAATTTCTTCAATCAGTTGTAATACTAAAAAAGCTTCTTCCCAAAACAGGAAAAAGCCTTATAGATCATACGATTGTCCTAATACTATTTTTTTGATAATGCCTTGGTAACCTGATCGTTAGGGACTACCTTTTCAACAAATGTATAAGCACCGGTTTTGGAAGACTTCGCCATTCTGATAATTTTTGCAAAATCTTTACCCTTTGTTTGTAATGTTGCAACTACCTTCTTTGCCATTTTTTAATTATTTAATTTCTTTATGAATAGTCATTTTTTTCATTATCGGATTGAACTTTTTAATTTCCAATCTTGCCGGAGTGTTCTTTTTATTCTTAGTAGTTATGTATCTTGATGTGCCCGGCAGACCACTGTTTTTATGCTCTGTGCATTCCAGAATAACTTGATGTCTAAGGTCTTTACTCTTTTTTGCCATTGTCCTATTATGCTTTTAAAATTTGGAGTGCAAAATTATTTATTTTCAATTTAATATCCTAAGAAAAAATTGTTTTTTTTCAATAGGCTGCAAAATTAATATTTTTAAGATTATTCCGACAAAATATGGCTAAATAATATTATTTTAGCATTGGAGTAAAACTTTTTGTTAAATTGAAAAAAGTTTATTTTAATCTAAAAACACCTTGCTTAATGACATGGAAAATATACATTAATGGATTTAAGGCATTTTTACAACTTGAAAAATCTCTTGCCGATAATTCGATTGAAGCATATTTGCATGATATTGAGAAATTTATTCAATATATGGAAGTAAATAATATTGAACTATCTCCTGAAAAGATAAAACTTAAACATTTGCAGGATTTTATTTTTTGGATCAACGAAATTGGAGTAAGCATATCAACTCAATCGCGAATAATTTCCGGGATTAAAGCATTTTATAAATATCTTTTGATAGAAAATATTGTTAACACTTCTCCATGCGAATTACTTGAAACTCCACGAATCGGCAGAAAACTTCCCGACATTTTAAATATTACTGAAATTGATAAAATTATTTCTGCCATCGACTTAAGCAAACCTGAAGGCCTTAGAAATAAAGCAATGCTTGAAACTCTTTATGCTTGTGGTTTACGTGTTTCGGAGCTGGTTAATCTGAAAATTTCCAACCTATATTTTAACGAATCTTTCATAAAAGTTACAGGTAAAGGCGATAAAGAACGACTTGTACCGATTGGAAAAACTGCCATAAAAAACATTTTACTTTATCGGGAAAATACGAGAAATCATATGCTGATTAAAAAAGGAAACGAAGATTTTCTTTTCCTGAATCGATTAGGCTCAAAACTTAGCAGGGTAATGATTTTTTTAATATTAAAAGACCTGGTCGAACGAGCCGGAATAAAAAAAACCATTAGTCCGCATACCTTCAGGCATTCATTCGCTTCTCATTTAGTTGACGGTGGGGCCGATCTACGTGTGGTTCAGGAAATGCTCGGCCACGAATCTATCACAACAACCGAAATTTATACTCATCTTGATAGAGAATATTTGCGAAATGCTATTTTGGATCATCACCCGCGATCAAGAAAAACCTGAGAAAATGTTTTTTTAGAATGAGTGAAGAAATTTTTTATGCTGTATTTTACTTTTTTCGTTCAAGCCATTTTAAAGCTTCTCTTTGACTAAGTTTTGCAAGTGAATTGGAATTGTTTGCAATAAAAAGTTTTACTGTTTCAGCATCGGTTTTTGAGTATTCTCTTAAAATCCAGCCGATAGCTTTGTTAATAAAAAACTCTTTTGAACCGTATAATTTTGAAATATAATCAAATAACAAATCCAAATCGGTGTTTTCTTTATATTTTAATTGAAATAAAATTGCCGTTCGTTGAAACCACATATCACCAGAATCCATCCATTTTGATGTATAAGGAGTTATCATTTTGGGGAATTTTAAAAATAAATTACCCACCAAATTTGAGGCAATGTAATCAATAGTATCCCACCATTGTTTATTGGCAATCATAAATTCAAACAAACTAATAATTTCAATTTTTGATTTTTTGATATATTTTTCCGATAAACTCATAGCAAAATATTGAAATTCACGTTGAGGATAATTCCACGATTCTTTTACAACATTATTGATTTTATCTTCTTCCGGCATGCCGTAAGTTTTCAGAAATTCTTTAACAATTTCCTTTCTTTCAGGCGATTTAATACCAAAATATTCAAACTTTCCCTTCATATATGCCTTCATGTGAATAGCATTTTCGGGATTGGCATTTTTATCAAACGCCTCTTTTAAAGGTATTAAATAATTTGTTTTCATTTTTTTATTTAATTAGAAAATAGATTCTTACCTATCGGTAATC
>CAZBSL010000032.1:0-2949 GCA_964494265.1 uncultured Bacteroidales bacterium | reverse complement strand
CAACATTAAGTTTAAAATATGTATCTTCAAAATTTATCAATTCATTATTTTTTACAACCTTTGCCTTTTCAGTTATTGCATCACAAAGCTTTTCATTATAATCCAAAATTGCAATTTCAGGTACAAAAGGTACATTTTCTATAACCGAGCTGGCGGTTTTACCTGAAAAATGTATGGTATCGGTGAATAAATTCCAGTTTTCATCCATAAATGTAATTTCCACAATGTTTGAATTAGCAATAAAATCAACCCCTTTGTGCTTTTGTTTGACATAAACTATATAATCTGAATTAGAACCATTAGGATAAGCAGCGAAAGAATCAATTGAAAAATGCGGAGTACCGGCAGTATAAACCCAAGCTTCAAAAAAATCGCTCATATCAATACCTGTGTATGTTGACATGAAATCGCTCATCTCATTTGAAGAAACCGATTTATATTTAAACTCCTGTAAATATGCTTTTACGGTATTAAAGAAAAGTTCATCGCCTAAATATCCTCTGAGAGATTGTACGACCATTGCACCCTTATCGTAAACCGTTGTTCCGTATGTATATTCCTGTGGAATATTATTTAATGGCCAATACCCATGATCTTGAAAATGTGCTTTTAAAAGAACTTCCTTATGTTTGTCCCTCATCAATTCCATAAAAGTTTCCTGACCATACAAATCCCTTGTATAAAATAATTCAAAAAATACTGCCCAACCTTCGTTTATCCACATATCCTCGGCTGAGGCACAAGTTGTATTATCGCCAACCCACATGTGAGAGAGTTCATGTGCATATAATGATTCGTAACTTGAATTACCAGTAATACAAAAATTCGGATAAGCAATATTTGTAACATGTTCCATAGCTCCCTTTGCAGTTCCAATATAACCCACTCTTTTCCATGGATATGGTCCCATATAATTTTCATAAATTTGTAGGATGTCTTTTAAATTTGTAAATGAACCGTTTACCTTAGTTGAATCAACAGGCCTGACAAAAAAGTCAATCGGAATAACATCATTCATTCCATAGAAAGTATCATGAATGGCAACATACTCACCAATGGCAACCGAAGCCAAATATGTAGGAATATTATTATCAATTGCCCAATGAAAAGTATGAGTGTTATTTCCATTCATAACTTCTTCAACTAAAACGCCTCCACAAATTGCAGTTTTTTCTTCTTCAACTGTTACAAAAACATCATAAGTTGCCCGATCGGTAAAATCGTCAACGCAGGGAAACCATGTTTTTCCAAGGTTATGAGGAATGTCACTTATTCCGACACCAAGATTAAACATATATTCACCCGAAAAATGAATACCGCCCCAACTTTCATGATATGGTTCTCCCTGATAATAAACCAATACATCAATTGTATCGCCGATATTTATATTATTTATTAATGGGATTGTCAATAAAGTATTTTCATGTGTAAAATTCATAATCTTTTCATTTTCGACAAAAAGCGAATCGACTGACAACTCTTTTAATTGAAGGCAAACAAAATCAAGATTATCAAGCTTTGGAGTTAATTTGACGTTAGTAAAAGCTTTAATTGTTTTTGCAGAGCAATCAATGTTTTCGATATGAATTTCATAATGCACCGCATGAATTGAATCGCCAATTTCATTTGCAAATGAATTGTTTTCTGCTTTTACAAACAATGTTGATGATATTAGGCAGAAAAACAATGAGAAAAAAACTGTTTTATTTATTTTCATTTTTATATATTTTATATTTACAGCAAATTTACTTAAAAAAACAATAATTTTTTCGTTAACGCATGAATGAAAAAATAATGATGTTAAATAAAATTTAGGCATTCATTCATTTCCTTACCAATAATTTTGTAATTTTTAATGATAAATCAAAAAATAGAATTGAGGGATTGGCATTTCTTTCAATGTGAAACAAGGCCTTATTAAACTCTTCGCTGAATACTAAGCCTGAAATATTATTCACAAAGGGCGAAAAATTCAGAATAAAGGTTTCTTCTTCACCTTCAAAAGGTAGCTGATGCGTAGGCGAATAATTTAACATTAAACATTCACGAATTATTCTTAACGAATAAGAGAAAAAACTTTTTTGTCGTTCTCTTCCTATGCGGGCAACATTATTTACAAATTCATTAGTATCAATAATTTTATTTGAAAAACACAGCCGCATCCAATTCCTGAAAGTAATAAAATTAAATTGTTCTTCATCTGATTGTTCGAGAAAACGCAATGCAGCTTTATAATTCCCGTTTGCAATTCTCGCTACTCTAATAATCTCTGTTTCCGAATAATCGGTATTATTTTTAAGGCCTTCTATTAAAACCTTATTTTTAATTTTAGGTATTCTTATAATTTGTGTCCTGGATATTATTGTCTTGATTATTCTTTCCGGGTTTTCGGAAATTAAAATAAAAAGAGTTTTATTGGGAGGTTCTTCAAGAATTTTCAAAAGTTTAGGAGCAGCCGAATGAAATAGTTTTTCAACCATCCATATTATCATAACTTTATATTCAGCCTCATAAGACATATAATTTAAAGTCTTAATGATATTATTACAATCATCTTTATTGATTATACCCTGTTTTTTTTCAATTCCGATTTCTTTATACCACTCATTTAAACTCAGAAAATAATTATTCCTTATTGCAAAATATCTCCATTTTTCTATAAAATCTTTACTAAGTGGTTTTTTTAAATTTTGTAAAGGTGCAACAGGATAAACAAAATGAAGATCGGGATGTATAAGTTTTTGGTATTTAATACATGAGGGGCACACTCCACAGGAATCATTTTCACTGGGGTTTTTACAATTAATATATTGTGAACAAGCAATTGCTAAGGCTAATTTTCCACAGCCTTCAGGTCCGCAAAAAAGTTGGGCATGACTAATTCTATTATCCTTAACAGTTTGAATAAAATATTTTTTAATTTCTTCCTGGCCAATTATATCTTTAAAT
>CAZBSL010000031.1:16544-19155 GCA_964494265.1 uncultured Bacteroidales bacterium | reverse complement strand
AAGTATTTGCAGAGTTTGGAAATTCCTCTGTGTTTAAACTGAATAATAATATGGCATCTTCAATAAACCCGTCTTTCAGCAGTTGATAAGCAAGTGTATTCAGTTGATTCTCTGTAAACATAAATTTATTGTGGTTGATTGCTTTTTCTTGATAATAATACGCTAGTGCCCCCTTCACATTCTTACTCATTATCAATTCTTTAAATCGGTTGTCAAATTTCTCCAGATTGGCTGCTGCATAAACTAATTTCTCCAAAGCACGACGTTCATTGGCAGTAAATTTTTCTCCGCAAAAAAACCAGGCTATCCTTTCCAATAAATTATCACCACTGAATAATTTTGTTATAATGACCAAATCCAGGTGTTTGTAAATTCTGATTCGTTGACCGCCCAAACCATTTGCTTCGATTTCATTTGGCGTATTGACCCACCAGCTATAACCATAGTAGCTATTATTATTTGGCGTTGTAAATGTAAGAGGAGAGGTACTTTCAAGGATATAATTCTCAGGAACAATTTGTTTACCTTTCCATCGGCCATTATTTATTAGCATTTGTCCGATTTTTGCCATATCTCTGGCAGACAAATCGATCTTATATTGTCTGTGATCTGCTTTTCTGTTTCTGATCCATTTCTCGTAAGAAACATTATCTAAACTAAAATCTTCAAACCCTAAGGGTATGGCCAACCATTCGTTTAATATTTGTGAAATTGGCATTTTCGTTTGTTGTTCAAGAATAAAACCAAGTGCGTTGAAATCCCAATTATTATAGTACCAAAATTCACCGGATTTATATGAACCTCGCTTTGGTTTTAATTTTTTCATTGAGCTTACTTCACCTTCGGCAGGCAAGTAAATTCCCGAACGGCTCATTAACAAATCACGGATGCTTGCAGTTCTCTCAATTGCAGTTAACTGATTTTTGCCTGATATATCCAAATCATCAAGTGTCATGTCAAGGGTGAGAAACCCTTTTTGTTGGGCAATGCCGTATAACAAACTAAGAATACTCTTTCTTGCTGAATGCAAACAACTTACTTTATTGGTCTTGCCCCATTCGGCCACCAGCCTTCCTTTATGAAGAATTACAACCGAATTTATACCCGCTTCAATGGCATATTCCTTTGCTTTTAATAAAGAATCGTTCGACCATCCTTCTGCTCTCTCAAAACAGGCCAGCAGCGATTCGGTTTTCTTTATATGCTCATATTCATTCCCAAAAATTTTAATGGACGATTTTGTTTTTAACAAAAAAATGTAGCCATAGGCTGAACTTAAAAGTAGAACAACCACAATTGATATGAGGATGTATTTTGCAATTTTTTTCATATTAATCCTTTTTAGTTTCCTTTCAAATTAGAATTATAATAGTACCATCATCATAATTATTGTAACAAAAATATTTTTCAAAATTCAATCCCATAATTAATTCTCCCAAATACAAATACCCCAAAAGTGATGTGTTGGTGGAAATGCCAACCAATTGGGATATGAATGTGAATCATCTGTTTTATAATGAACTGAATAATTTCCAGCTTGTAATTTTATTTTTTTATAGTCTTGGATATTTCTGTTAACACCTCCTGCATGCGTAGCTTGGTCTATTGACATTATCCAAACAGTTTCATCGGTATCCAAATTTTTAATCCATCCATAATCGCAGATTTTTTCTCCTGAAGAGTCTTTTTCACCAACACAATAAATATCTATATACCTTTCATTTTGTAGCATAAATTTTTCTTCAAGACTCTGATAGTCTTTGTCAGCCTTTAATACTAATAATGGTTCTTTTTGAGGCAGGAATGATGGGAATGATCCATTCATTTTATCATAAATATCTATTAAATCTGACTGCTTTACTTTATTGTTAGCCATAAATTGTGCCCACCAAACTGTGAGTAATTCCTTGGTCAAAAAATCTTTCTCAGTATCATTCATATCAATGACCTGAGAAATTATTTCTTGTTTTGGTGCATTCCAATCAAGGTTTAGTTCATTATTAGCATATACAAATTGGCTTAAAAATGGAACCGCTATCGGAGAATTTAAAACATCTCCCTGATTTAAATTGTAGCCTGCTGATAATCCATCAGTATTCGCTAAAACCACCAAGCTTATTTGATCTTCGGGTATCAGCACCAGGAGAGATGAACAAAACGGAGGGTTCCAACCATAATGCCAAACAATTTTTTTCCCTTTATAGACTTGTGTAAACCACCCTAAGCCATACGGTAATATGCGACCTGTAAGAGATACTGTTGGGTCAAATGCCATTTCTAAGGATTTCTCGCTAATTAGTTGTCCCGATAATAATGCCTGGGCATAAATACTTAAATCATTAGCTGAAGACCACATACCAAAGTGAGCAGCGGCAACAGTCCGTATTTTTGTTTTTTTCAATTCCTTAGTCCTTGCATTATACTCATAAGGTTGAGCGCTCGGGAATTTTAACTCTTCAACTTTATATCCTGTATTTGATAGTTTTAGTGGCTCACAAATCTCTTTTAATAATAATTCATTCAGACTCATGCCGGAAGATGATCTAAGTACGTTTCCAATTTTACCATACATATTTCCATCGTACTTATAATTTAGACCTAAAGGACTTGC